>JAGLTZ010000288.1 GCA_023135015.1 Candidatus Latescibacterota bacterium | reverse complement strand
ACCCTGCAGAGCGGGATTGAAACGCTCCACATGGCCGACATGCAGAATGCGACCGGCCTCTTTTGCCGCTCCGACCAGGGCCCAGGCGCTCTCCGATCCGGATGTGATAGGCTTTTCGACCAGCACATGACAGCCATTCTTGAGGGCCTGTTCCACAACCGGGGCGTGCACCGCTGTAGGCACCGCCACAGAAACGGCGTCGCACATCTCAAGGCACTCCTCAAGGCTGTCAGCGACATTAAGCGGATGAACGCTCTGAAGGCCGTCGGCCTTCTGCCGGGCCATGACGGTTTCCAGATCATACAGGACAATGGAGGAAACTGCAGGATGAGCTGCATATTTCTGAAGGTGGAAGGTCCCCAGGTACCCTACCCCTATAACACCGACCGTTAATGTCTCAGGACAATGATCTTCTGCAGTCACCCTATCAGCCCACGCTCGGAATGCTCGACGAACTCGAGCAGATTGTGGATCTCGGGAGTCTGAGGCAGTTCCGCCTCGATCCGCTCTATCGCGTTGGAACGGTTCAGCCCTGAGCGGAAGAGGAAGCGATATGCCTTCTTGAGCACGGAGATGGCTTCGTCTTCGAATCCACGGCGCTTCAGGCCGATCGAGTTGACCCCGATCGGTCGAAGTGGCTCCCCGGCCACCCGGATGTAGGGCGGCACATCCTGCACAACACGGAACCCTCCACCCACCATGGCGTGATCTCCGACATGACAGAACTGGTGTATGGACACACTCCCCCCGACGATGACCCACTCGCCGAGCACCACATGTCCACCCATCTGAATATTGTTCGCCAGTATACAGTGATCCCCTATCACGCAGTCGTGGGCTATATGCACATAGGCCATCAGCAGGCAATCGGCTCCGATCACTGTCCTCTCGCGATCAACTGTACCCCGGTGGAGGGTGCAGAACTCTCTGATTACGGTACGTGCTCCGACCTCGAGGGTGCTCTCCTCACCGGCGAACTTGAGGTCCTGGGGAATATTCCCTACGGCGGCGCCCGTGAACACCTTCACCCCTTCGGCCAGACGAGTGCCGGCGGCCACATGGACGTGCGGGCTCAGCCTGACGCCATCTCCCAACACTACATTCCCTTCCACAACCACATACGGACCCATTTCCACGCCGGCGCCCAGCAGGGCACCGTCATCCACAACGGCGGTCGGATGGATCACAACCCCGGCTTCACTCACGTACTCTCTCCCGGTTCGGGGGGTCTATCCTGGATCGACGCCAGGAGCTCTCCCTCGGCTACAAGCTGGCCGTCCACATACGCACGCGTGAGCAGCTTGCAGGTCCGCCCCTTCCGCTTGAGCAACTCCGCCTCCAGCCTGAGCTGGTCACCCGGCATTACCGGCCGCCGGAAGCGCACCTTGTCTATCCCCATGAAATAAACAAGGCTGTTGGCGGGATCATCTATCGTCTGGAGCAACAGGATTCCTCCTGTCTGGGCCATCGCCTCGACTACGAGAACGCCCGGCATCACGGGCGCTCCGGGAAAGTGCCCGGTGAAGAACTCCTCGTTGATCGTAACGTTCTTCAGCGCGACCACCCGTTCCCTTGGCACGAGCTCCAGTATCCGGTCCACAAGCAGGAAGGGATAACGGTGGGGCATGATGCGCTGGATGGCCACCGGGTCGAGCAGCCCCTTCTCTGCCTTGCCGGTTTGATATTTAAGCTCGATCTCTCTCCTCTCCTGGAATTTCCTCAGCTTGCGCACAACCGCGACATTGGCCGCGTGGCCCGATCGAGCGGCAAGCACGTGCGCCTTCAGCGGCATCCCAAGGAGGGCGAAATCGCCGATAAGGTCGAGCGTCTTGTGCCTTACCGGCTCGTTCGGCCAGCGGAAGTCCCCGCCTGCCATGACCTCTCCCATGCGCCTCGGAGCATCGTCGGGCACATCGAAATTATCCCGGAGCTTTTTGAACTCCTCCTCCGTCACATCGTGATCGATGATGACTACCGCGTTCTCGATCGTCCCCCCCTTGATCAGGTCCCTTTCGGCCATATCCTCCACCTCACCCAGGAAGCAGAAGGTCCTCGCGGCCGCAAACTCTGATACGAACTCCTCCTCCAGATCGTACATGCTCGTGTACTGTGTGCCCAGAGCGGGGTTCTGATAGTCGACCATGAATGTTATCCGGAAGCGGTCGGAGGGAAGGACGACCAGATCCACGCCGCGTCCCGGTTCCGAATACGTGATTGTTTCATCAACCTCCAGATAACGGCGCGGTGCTTCCTGCTCTTTCTTCCCTGCCTCCTGCAGCACCTCTACGAACGACACCGCAGAACCGTCCCCTACAGGCGGTTCCGGTCCATCCATCTCAACGTAGACATTGTCGATGCCGAGACCATGGACTGCAGCCAGCAGGTGCTCGACCGTATTGACTCTTGCACCATCCGCACCGATGGTGGTTCCCCGGTCGATGCTTATCACATTATCGATATCGGCCTTGATCTCCGGCCGTTCCTCCATATCTGCACGGATGAAAACAACACCCGTATCCGGAGGCGCGGGACGGAAAGTGATGGAAGCGCGGCTGCCGGTATGCAGCCCGACACCGGTCAGGGTAACTGGTTTGGCTACCGTGGCCTGCAACGCTTGCGGTGTCATAAATACTCCTTGTTACTCATTTCGACTTTCCAGCTCGGCCAGCCTCTTCTCCAGCTCCCGCACCCGCTGGCGCAACTTCGGCAGGCGCGCCAGGTTGGCAAGCATAGCGTTATCCTCCCGGTGGGGACGGGCCGGATAACCCGAAACGAATGTGCCCTCGGGAACATCCTTCGTAACACCGGCCTGCCCTCCCACGATCGCCCCGTCGTGAACCGTGAGATGGCCGCTTAGGCCGACCTGTCCACCAATCTGCACCCCGCCCCCGACGGTCGTAGAACCCGCCATTCCAGCCTGGCCGGCAATCGCCGTATTCGGCCCGATTCTGCAGTTGTGGGCTATCATGACCAGATTGTCGATCTTCGTCCCGGAACAGATTCTTGTCTCGCCGAATGTCGCCCTGTCGATTGTGGCACAGGCGCCGACCAGAACGTCGTCCTCCAGTACCGCTATCCCCACATGCCGCATCTTGCGGTAGATACCATCCTCGCGGCTGTGGCCGAACCCGTCGCTACCCACGACGGCGTTGGCCAGCAGCTCCACCCGGCTGCCCAAGATACACTTACTGTATACGACTGCGCCCGGGTGAAACCGGCAATCCTCACCTACCTGCACATCGCGGCCCATGTATACGCCCGGACCCACCCATGTCCGTGCACCGATGACCACCCCCGCCTCGATAACGGCGAACGCTCCTACAGCCACACCTTCCCCGAGAGTGGCATCGGGATCCACGACCGCCGATGGATGGATGCCCGGTGGATGCTCATCACGCTCGGGGTATAGCAGTTCGAGCGATAGTCTGAGGCCGGCGTAGGGATGATCAACCCTTATCAGAGACGTAGAGCACTCCCCCTGGAACCCCTCCTCCACCAGCACCACACCGGCCCCTGTCTCACTGACCTGCTTTAGATAGCGTGGAGAACTCAGAAATGAAAGATCGTTTGCGCCCGCCGTGTCGAGCGGAGCAACACCGGTGAGATCTACATCCTCTCCGTCAAGCCGGCCCCCCAGTTCCACCACCAGCTTGCTGGCTAGCATATCGGTTCGGGCCTACCGGTTATCGGGAGTCGGACCGGTGCTCATCATATCTATAATCTTGGGCGTCAGATCGAAGCGGGGGTCGGCCCATACGATGCCGCCCGAAGCCGCATCGAAGATGAAGTCGTAGTCCTCATCCTGGCCGACCTTCTCCAGCAGAGCATTCACCTTATCGATGATCGGCCTCATCAGCTCCTGGTTTCGTTGGTATGCCCTACCGGTCTGCCCCCAGATCTCGTCTATGAAGCCCTGGTATTCCATGGCCTTCTGTTGGAGCTCGGCTGTGAGCTGTGCCCGCCTTTCTTGGGTCATCGCCATGCTCTGACGCTCAAGCTCCTGGTTCAGCCGGTTGATCTCATCCTGCATGTCATTGGCCTGGCGCTGCCATGCATCATTCTCAACGGTGAACGTCGCCTGTGCCTCGGCCGTACCTGGGTAGGCCCCGATTACCGCCTGAGAATCTATAAAGCCCAGGCTCAACTGATCCTGGTACGGCATCATCACCGCACCGGTAATCAGAGCGAATAGAAAACCGCCGAATGCACCGGCGGTGAGAGACTTGCGCATTGTCAACGCCTCCTCTAGCCGCGATCAGGAGTGAGTCCGCACTCTCTGAAAACGCCGCCGCCCGGCCCCTTTCAGTGGCCCCAGGCGGCTAGTAGAACTGTGTACCGAACTGGAAATGAGGAACCCAGCGGCCCCTGCGAATCCCATCTTTATAGTGGTCGAAGCCATATGCGAAGTCAAATCCGATGAGCCCGATCATCGGTGTGAACATGCGCAGGCCGAATCCCACTGATCGCTTCAGGTCGAACGGGTCGGTATCGCCCAGGTCGAGCCACGAGTTCCCTGCATCTGCGAACACCAGGCCGAAGATCGACTGCTGCGGCGCAAGCGGAAAGGTGTACTCGATCGTGAAGATGAGCAGTGACTGGCCGCCCACTTCCAGCCCGTCGAAATCAATCGGCCCCACCCTCCGGTTCTCGTAACCCCTGATCTGTCCGTCGAAAGATGTCCCTCCCGGCAGGTACTTGACATTGAAGGGCACGAAACCCTCCCGCCCCCAGCCGCCGTAGCCCTCCACCAGACCGGCTCGCACTTTCAGACTCATCACCAGGTTCCACCAGGCAGGAAAGTAAAACGACTGGTTCAGATCCCACTTCACATACTGTTCGTCGCCTCCCAGCGGGCCCCCGGCCACCTCGAAACGGGTACTGTTC
>JAGLTZ010000287.1 GCA_023135015.1 Candidatus Latescibacterota bacterium | reverse complement strand
TACCCTCCCCATCGCGGTCTACAGGGAGCGGGCGATCCTCGACCCCAGATACGACCAGATCGCCAACATGATGGAGGAGATGATCCATATGGCAGCGGGCAGGGGGGGCGGACCCGATGAGGCGCGGACATACCAGGAAAGACTCGAAACGATGCTGTCGGAAGAGCGGATGGAGAATATGAGGGATATCTCCACACTCGAGACCACCGACAGCTATGTCAACATACTTCCTCCCGATCCCCTTCCCTTCCACTTCTACACGGCGGCCTTCAAGGACATCCAGGGCCGCACCCGTCTCGAGGTCTATTACGGGGTGCCTACAATAGAGCTCGGGGTGGTACGGTACGGAGAGGGCCAGAAGGCCCGTGTCGATCTGGGCATTGCGATGTTCGACGACCAGTGGAATGAGATCGCCAGTACCAACGAGGTGCGGGAGTTCATCTCAGTCCAGCAGCTGGAGCAGGCGGCCGGCAATATCTTGGTCGACCTCAACCAGATGCTGATCAGGCCCGGCACCTACAACTTCGCGATAAGCGTAACCGATATGAACACCGGCCGGGTCGGCGTCTACCGCGACAATCTGACGATCGAGGATTTCTCGGGCCGGAACCTGGCGATCAGCGACATAGAGATGGCGGGCAGGATCGTGGAATCGCGACGGGGCGGGCGGTTCTACCGCGAGGGGGTGGAGATCATCCCCATGCCGAACCGTACCTTCACCACCGAGCAGCAGATTTATCTCTACTACGAAATCTACAACTTCTCCAAGGACCAGTTCGGCACCACGGTCTTCCAGATCAGCTACGAGATCACCATGGCCGACCGGAGCCGGCGCCGCAATATCCTCTCTTCGGCCTTCAGAGCTCTGGGAAGCCTGGTCGGCCTGGGCCGCAGGGAGAGCGTGAAGGTAGAGAGTGATGTGGAGTACGGCATCAGAACGACGGAGATCAAGTACCTGGAAGTTGCTTTCCCCAACCCTTCACCCGGACTCTACAGGATTACGCTGACGGTGAAGGATATGAACAACGGCACCAGCGCCGGCCGGGCTCAGGAGTTTATGGTCACTCCCCCTCCCCAGTAAGGGGTGGGATATCATCTATCCCCGCATCCGCCCTCCAGTTGGGATTCTGAATCTCACCCGGCACGTTTGTGTGAAACAGCCGGTAGCTGCCGAAGCCGCCGCTGGTATCCACGAATATGAAGAAGGAACGTCCCTGATTGCCCAGCTGGTCGTATATCCACTCGACCCACGGCTTCCCCCGCCCCGTCTCCACCACATGGGGGATCCTGTCGTCCGGCACCCCGTAGACGATCCAGATCCGTCCCTGCTCGGTCTTCCACCCTTCGGGCTGGGTGGGTGTTGCGAAGTACTCGTTCGCGTAGTTGAAGCGGCGCAGGATCTCCTGCCTGAACTCGTTCTCCGGAGTTGAAGGGTTGGGATCATTAGCCTTCCAGAATTCGATCAGAAACTGCCTCTTCCCTTCCGGATCGCGTTTGTCGTAGTCCTCAAGCTCCTCCGTCCTGGCCAGGTATTCGATCTCGTTGCGGAGCCGGATGATGTTCTCATCCGTCATCTCAATCGTTTCCAGCTCGCTCGGGGCAATGATAGCCATCTCGCTGATGACCAAGAATATCTTCTCCCTTACGGCACGCTGGCCGGTGGAGTTGTCCACGATCTCGACAAGGAGCCTGAGGTCACCCCGGGGTACGATGCCAACGTTCATGTTTGTTACGGCGATCAGATCGTTGCTGGCTCGTACCGGCTTGGTTACAGTCTCGAAGGAATGGCGGTAGTCGACGTTCAGGCCCTCGATGCTGACGCTGCGTGTATACGTCCTCGGTGCCTCACCCTCGGCGGCCGGCTCGGAAAGCCCATAGATCTCTGCGTAGATCGAGAGTACCGGAAGGTTCACCCCGTACACGCGGAGCGGATTCGGCACAACCTGGAGACCGCTCTTGACGAACTTGTTCTGCGATGAGGCCCTTCCGAGCCGCACCGCGAGCTCTATGTCGCTGACCGTCAGCTCGCTGGAGGAATAATCGGGGACCACAACCATCCGCCGGTCCACACCGACTTTGGTGTCGCCCGATAACCTGCTGTTCAGGTCCGTTATCGTCGTGATGAACCGGTAGACACCCGGTTTGAGCAGCACCGGAGGCCAGTAGATATCGTAGATGGTCCAGCTCTCACGCGTACCCTCGAACGTCGTATCCTGGGAGACCTGCTGCCACCGGTTCCAGTTAACCCTATCCCCGATCTCGGTCTCGATAATCGTCTCGATATCCCAAGCAGCCGAATATACACCGGGGTGGTCCGGAAGGAGCTCGATGAACTCCATCTGGTTACGCTCGAGGGCGTAGTAGATTTCCACAAAGGTCTGCGATGGATCCTGCAGATTTTTATAACTCACCACATCCACGAAGATCTCTACATCCCCCGTGAAGCTCTGGCGAATGAGCGTATCCTGGGCCAGGATCGGCGGCGTCGACGACAGTGCCGCAAAGAGGACCAGAGCAGGCACCGACGCTGCAGATCGAAGGCGTGGCCCCTTCAACCG
>JAGLTZ010000286.1 GCA_023135015.1 Candidatus Latescibacterota bacterium | reverse complement strand
CATCTACTGCGGCCGCCTCCACTGGACGCGCTCCATATACTCCTGGCGGTTCTGTAAAATAAAGTCCCCGAACCCGGCCTCGTCTACGAAGAGCAGGCTTAGTCTCATAGAGTTATACACCCAGGCCTCCAATGGCTTCGACCCCGCGGCGAAAGATTCACGCTCAATATAGTCTGGCAGCCCCAAGGTTATGTAAACCATGCCACGGTCGGTCGCCCACCCCTCGAGCTGGGGAACCCTGAACGCCTCGTTGGCATAGGCGATACGGCGGTAGTACTCGATCAGAGCCTCGTTCCGCTTGGTTGATGGAGTGGGGTCCCGGCTGGCCCAGAAGCTGCGGAAGAGCCGCAGGCGCTCCCCCTCCTTCGCGTTGCGTAGAATGCGCAGTTCCCTCTCGGTGGCGATATAGCGGAGCTGCCTCACGGCCTTGTCGTAATCGTAGTAGGCCAGGCTCAGGTACGATTCCAGAACTGTGAATTCCCTGCCGCTGGTAACGGAGGTGCCCGTGCCCATGTCGGAGGCGGTCACCTGCAGGGTGTATCCGCCCGGCCTCAGGTCCTGGATGTTCATCTCAACGGAATTGTAGGAAACGGAACCCGGTTTCTCGTGCTGCCGCATATAGTAGAGCACTGTTTCGCCGCTCGCGTTGTTCACGTAGAACTCGACCTTGTAGAAGCTGTCATGCTCCATCTGCCGAATCGGGTTCAGCCCGTATATCTCGTAGTACCCGAGGAGAGAGGAGGTGAAATTGGTATAAATTCCCAGTGTGTTGGGAATATATGAGTGACCCTGGCGGGTGAAGACCTGTGTTCCGGCCCGATCCACCACCGCGCCGACCGGCAGCCCGGGGGAGGACTCTCCCAGGAAATCGGCGAGCAGCAGGCCGGATATCCCGAGCCGGCTCTCCATATAGCGCGGGACGTGCACGTCCATCTTTTCTTCCCGGGATTCGTTCAGGACCAGGTCGGTGAGCTTAAGGCTCAGTTCATATTCGCCCGGACGGACCACGAATGTAAACCGCTGCACCTTGCTGATGTCCTCGGAGAGAGTCTCCTCGTATAACGGTGTCACGCTCACGCCGCCCGTTGTCTCGTCGAAGACCGTTTCCCCCCGAGGACCAGAAAGGTGGAGGTTCAGATTGTAATTGGCACGGAAGATCTCGCCCGCCCGCGTAAACGCGAGCTGATCGTGCGCTATGGAGACGTAGACCTCTACAAGGGTCTGATCCACGCCCCGGTCGCTCTGGAAGGTCACCACGCTGGCATGAAATTCGGGTCCTAGCGGGGTCGGTGCCTGAAGGTCCTGCGCCTGAGATGGAGACACGAAGGTGATAAGTACCGCGGCGGCTGCCATCGATACGGACAATATGCGACGCACCACCCCGGCCGGCCCAGCACCCTGCATTCCACACACCTCTCTATTCATTGGAAACTGAAACGCCCGCCGCTCTCTGCCACTATCCAGCGAGCAACGGGCGTTTCTACTCCTGTTATCAGCCCGACCAGTGTTTCTGTGGGCCGCGCCTCCTAGAAGCCGAGGCTTAGGAAGAAC
>JAGLTZ010000285.1 GCA_023135015.1 Candidatus Latescibacterota bacterium | reverse complement strand
ACTTCTTCTCGACCGCGCGGAGCGCCTTCTTCGTTCCCATGAAGGAGACCTTGTCACCTTCGTGGAAAACAGTGTCGCCTCTAGGGATATAGAAATCGTCATCCCGGGCGACCGCCACAGCCAGCACTCCGTCGTGCAGATCAAGCTGATCGACCGGCTTTTCGAGCAGAGGGGATTTCGCCCTGATCCTGTACTCCTGGAGCCATATGCGCCCGCCCTCCAGTATCTCTACATCGATCGCCTTCGGAACCAGCACGATATTTGCGATTTCCTCTGCCAGCATATACTGGGGCCAGATGATACGGTCGATCATCATGCCAGGCTCCGGGCCTAACTGGAGTGTGAAGGATTTGTAGTATTCCTCTTTTGATACGAAGCAGATCGTATGCGCGCCGAAGATCTGCTTGGCGGTCAGGCAGGCTATGATGTTCAGCTCGTCCGCCTCGCTGCAGGCGATGAAATCATCCTCCTTATTTACGTCCAGGCTGCGGAGGGTCTCGGCGCTGGCCGGATTTGCCAGAACCACCTGCACGTCGAGCCTGTCGAAGCGGGCGGCCGCACCAGGGTCCTCCATAACGACCACTGTATCCCGTTTGTCCGCCAGCTCCCGGGCGAACTGAAATGCAATGTCTCCGCCACCGGCAATTATGATACGCATCGCTTCAGTACCCCCTGGCGAGGCCTGTGCCACGCGGGTCGGCCGCTCCTGTAAAGCGCACCGGGGCTCCTATCCCATCGTACTCGATGGTGAGCGCGTGTGCGTTACCCAGGCCCCACCCACCCCGTATCTTGTGACCCATCACGGCCAGTTCACTCCTGACCCGCTCCGGTACCCCATTTTCGATCATGATTATATCAGGCTCGATAAAGCTGACTCTGGGAGCGGAGATCGCCTCGAACACATCCATCTCGAAATCGATCATGTTCATTATCATCTGCGGCACCGTTTGTGCAATCGTGTGTCCGCCCGGTGTGCCCAGCGCCATCCACGGCCTGCCTTCCAACATAACCATGGCCGGGACATCCCCCGAGAGCTTGTGGTGACCCGGGAAGGCATCCATCGGGTTCCCCTTCGGCTCAAATGTGCAGTAGGCCAGCGAGTTGTTCAACCAGATCCCCGTTCCCGGGGGCATGATACGGCTGCCGAAGGCGTTGCCTAAAGTCTGTGTGGCCGTTACGACATTGCCCCAACGGTCGGCGACCACAAAATGGGTGGTGTGGGAAGCCGGGGGAGGCACCACGCCCGGCGGCTCGAAGGCAGTGGCCCTTTCCAGATCGATCGTAACGACCTGATCCCGCCAGTAGTCGGTGGAGAGCAGCATATCCAGCGGTACGGGTCTGACCAGCGGATCGCTGGCATAGCGGAGGCGCGCCCAGAAGGCATGCTTCGTCACTTCGGCGTACCGGTGAAGATAAGCGGCAGTGTTATGCCCCAACGACTGATTGTCATATCGGCTCATCATCCCCAGCCGGACCAGCGCCGGGAAGGAGTTGGCCGGTGGAGGCGCGGTCACGATCTCAAAGCCGCGGTAGTCGATTGAGATCGGCTCGTACCACTCGGCTTCATTCTCGGCCAGGTCGTCCAGCCTCAGGAACCCCCCTGCCTCGCGCATCGCCCGGTCGATCGCTTCTCCCAACTCGCCGCCGTGAACCGCATAAGCACCTTTCTCGGCAATCATCCTCAGGGAGCGGCCCAGGTCCGCCTGAATCAGCCGCATACCTGACTGTAGCGGCTCGCCATTTACACCGTATATCTCCCGTGCGTGAGCGGGAAAGCTACGGAAAGCCCTCGCAATCATCCCAGCCGTGCTCTCGTCCAGTATGAAGCCTTTTTCAGCCGCCTCGATCGCAGGCTCGAAAAGATCCGCCCATCCCAGGCTGCCGTACTTCTTCCACATCGCCTCCCAGGCGTTGGCGTTGCCGGGGGTGGATACAGCCTTCGCCCCCCTCCGGTTCTCCAGATAGCCGGGTGCAGGCGCCCGGAAGACATCTGAGTCGACTCGCCTGGGAATAAGCCCGCTCGAATTCAGGAAGAGGGCCTCTCGATCACCTGCAGAGAAGGTGATAATCGTCCCGTATCCGCCGATGCCCGACATCATCGGTTCGGTCACATTCAATGCCGCCGCGACGGTTACAGCCGCATCGAAAGCGTTGCCGCCGGCTTTCAGTATCCGCAGGCCGGCTTCGGTAGCCAGTGGATGTGCGCTGCTGACCATCCCCTGACTGCCGACAACGAGCCCCTCCAGTTGCTGAGTCTGCTCCGGGGCATCCCGGTCAGCCGCAACGCCGACGGCTATCATCAGAGCTGCCGCTGCCACGACGACGGGAACCAGAATCGAGTCTCTCACGGCTTCCTCCGTTTTCTCCCCACTTCGCACTCCCTTGCGACATTCCGGCACGGATAAGAGAAGCCCCACCGTTACCAGCAGGGCTTCCTCTGTCAGAACCTATTGTGAGTCGGTAGACTACTCCAGGTCGGGCGGGATGACCTTTGCGATCCACGCCTTGTAATCGCCTTCATAACCGACCTCTGCCTGGCGGGCCTTCACCCTGTCCAATAACTCGTGCACCTTCGACTCGGACAGGGGTGCCTTCTGCTCGAACTCACCCATTATGTGCTCGGCCACCGTCCTGGCGTGCCTGACACTGATGGCGATGTTGCCCTGCCCGGTGACGGCGTTACCCACTCCAAAG
>JAGLTZ010000284.1 GCA_023135015.1 Candidatus Latescibacterota bacterium | reverse complement strand
GCTATCAAGGATGGGAACGAGTACATTCTGAACGGATCGAAGGCCTTCGTCACGAACGGCGACTCGTGCGACGTTACGATCACCTACGCCAAGACCGATCCTGAAGCACCGAGCGGCAAGGGGATAAGTGCCTTAGTGGTCGAGAAGGGGACGCCGGGGTTCAACGTAGGCAAGCACGAGGAGAAGCTTGGAATACGATGTTCAGACTGTGTTTCCATAACGTTTGAAGACTGCCGAGTTCCGGCCGAAAACCTCCTCGGAGAGGAAGGAAAGGGATTCAAGATAGCGCTTTCTATTCTAGACATCGGCCGGCTCGGTATCGGTGCCCAGGCCGTCGGGATCGCCCAGGCCTGTCTGGATGAAAGCATAAGCTACTCCAAGGAGCGCGAGCAGTTCGGTAAACCGATCTCTTATTTTCAGGCCATACAGTGGAAGCTGTCTGACATGGCCATGGAGATCGAGGCGTCGCGTCTTCTTATCTTGAAGGCGGCGTGGATGCGTGATGGGGGTAAGAGACATACCATGGAATCGAGTATGGGTAAGCTCCTCGCCAGCGAAACGGCAATGAGAGCAGCACTCCAGGCCGTACAGATACACGGTGGATACGGTTACATCCGCGAGTACCCGGTGGAGCGCTACATGCGCGATGCCAAGATCACCGAGATCTACGAGGGCACCAGTGAGGTGCAGAGACTCGTGATAGCGCGAAATCTTCTGATGGATTGAGGGAAGAACACGGAATCGTAAGAAAATCAGGGAATGAGGCCGATAATATGAATGAGGGAGAAATAAGCCCCGAAAGCAAATCAGAACCTGAGGTATTAGTCGAGATCGACGGCCATGTCGCCCGGGTGACGATAAACCGCCCCGAAGTGCTCAACGCTCTGAGACTGAAAACGCTGGACATGCTGGAAGAGGTGTTCGACCAGCTTGCAGACGACGACAGTGTCCACGTCGTGGTTATCACCGGTGCCGGGGAGAAGGCCTTTGTAGCCGGGGCTGATGTTAAGGAACTCCAGGACCTGGACAGCGATAGCGGCAGGCAGTTCTCCGAACGGGGCCAGGCATTATTCCGCAAATTGGAGGTAATGCCGAAGGCCACCATTGCGGCGGTAAACGGGTTCGCACTGGGAGGCGGCTGCGAACTTGCCATGGCTTGCGACATCCGTGTTGCCGCTGAGAACGCCCGGTTCGGTCAGCCTGAGATCAACCTCGGTATCATTCCCGGTTATGGAGGAACACAGCGGTTCACCCGCCTGGTCGGTTACGGCAAGGCCGCTGAGCTGCTGATGACCGGGAATATGGTTGACGCGACTAAAGCGTCAGAGCTGGGACTTGTCGAGCGGGTGGTACCCGAAGGTTCCGCCGTCAAAGAAGCCACGGACCTGGCAAGGCTGATAGCGGGCAAGTCACCGCTCGCCATTGCGGCGATCAAACGTACAATGGATGCCAGCCAGGGCGACCACAGTCCCGGCTACATGACCGAGTCCGCCGAATTCGGTTCGATAATGGAAACCGGGGACAAGGCCGAAGGTATCAAGGCATTCCTGGAGAAACGACCGGCCACCTGGAAGGGGGAGTAGTGTCGGGGGAGAATCCTGAAAAGAGGCTCTTTACGACGTCGTGTGGGACACCGCTCAAGGAGTGGTACGGACCTGAAGACCTCACCGGATTCGAGCCGGCTGAAAAACTGGGTGAGCCTGGGGCTCCGCCCTACACGCGCGGCGTCTACCCCGATATGTACCGCGGTCGGCTGTGGACGATGCGGCAGTA
>JAGLTZ010000283.1 GCA_023135015.1 Candidatus Latescibacterota bacterium | reverse complement strand
AGAGCAGCGGTTTCCTAAACCGCGAGTCGGGGGTTCGAGTCCTCCTAGGGCCGCCAATACTCAGCTTGGTGAGGCATAGTGACGGATAAGGCATAGTAACGATTGAGGAATTCATGATTCGAAACCGCAGGATAAATCCAGGAATACTTTCTGCAGCTCTCTCTGCCGGGCTGCTTGTTGTAGTAATATCCATTCCTGCGCCTGCCCGGGCGCAGATGATATCGAAACCGTATATAGCTGTGTTCGGCGGCCAGTCCCAGGGCAACTGGTCTCACGGTATCGGATCGCAGTCACTCGACTGGCGCGGGCTGAAGGCGGTGGAGGTGGGGTTTGAGGTGTTCGGGCTGACCCTGAGCCCCGGATTAATGGCGGTCGACAATATCCAGTGGAGCAGTGCGGATGGGAACGTAACCTATAATCTGCAGTACTCAGCGATATATCTGAATCTGGGTGCACGTGAGGAAATGGGGCTCTACTTCGCCGGTGGACTGAACTTCACGTTCTGGGACGTTCTCCCGCAGTCGGTCGGTGCCGACTATTCTCTGGAGGCCAACGGCGAAATTGGATTCCAGGCATTTCTCGGGTTCGTCATCAGTCTTGTTGTGATTCCACTGAAGTTCATGCTGGAAGCCGGATACGGGCAGTTCAACGGAGACGCGAAATCGCTGCCCGGTGTTCCACCTACCTTCAACCAGGTATCCAGCACCGGTCCGATCGTAAGGTTCGGGATCGGCTTCGGCAGGTAGGGATGGCGGCTTGATGAAAGTTCTGGTTGTTGGATCGGGCGGCCGGGAACACACGCTGGTCTGGCGCCTTGCCCGCTGCCCCTCGGTTACATCAGTAATAGCCGCTCCCGGCAATGTCGGGATGTCACCCGATGCAGAACTCAGGGCAGTGGCAGTTGATGACCTGGACGGAATGGTCTCACTGGCGAGGGAAGAAGAGGTGGATCTGGTGGTGGTGGGCCCGGAGATACCTCTTACTCTCGGGCTCGCAGACCGCGTAAGGGAGGCCGGGATCCCCTGCTTCGGACCGGGGGCCGAGGGAGCGCGCCTTGAAGGCTCGAAGGCGTGGGCGAAAGACCTCATGAGCCGCGCGGGTATTCCGACTTCCGGCTACCGGACCTTCACCGATTACGGCAAGGCAATCGCCTTTCTGGAAAAAGGGGAGGGTCCGATTGTAGTGAAGGCCTCCGGACTGGCAGCGGGTAAAGGGTCGATCGTGTGTGCCGATCGCCAGGAGGCGAAGGAGACCGTACGGGCCATCATGGAGGAGAAGCGGTTCGGCGAGGCGGGGGATACGGTCGTCATCGAGGAGAAGCTGGAAGGTGAGGAGGCCTCGATCCTGGCGATTACAGACGGCCGCGTACTGCTGCCCCTGGTCGCAAGCCAGGATCACAAGGCCGTGGGCGAGGGGGACACGGGTCCCAATACGGGTGGGATGGGTGCCTACGCTCCGGCTCCGGTCGTTACCGGTGAGTTGATGGTAAAAGTCAATACCAGGGTTATGCAGCCATTGCTCGATATTCTTACCACGGACGGCATCGATTACCGTGGGGTGATTTACGCAGGGCTGATGATCGATGACGAGGGAGATCCCTGGGTCATCGAGTTCAACTGCCGGTTCGGTGATCCGGAGTCGCAGGTGGTGCTTCCTCTGGTTGAGGGCGATCTGGCCCGGGCGCTGCTGGATGCGGCCAACGGTGATCTGGATCCGGCTGCGCTCTCAATAGCAGGAGGAGCCGCCGTCTGCGTGGTGCTGGCCTCAGGAGGGTATCCGGACTCATACGAGAAAGGGTTCCCGATACACGGACTGGGACAGGAAACCGCCCGGGAGAATCTGATCGTATTCCATGCCGGCACCGCCGAGCGCGAAGGGGATATCGTGACGGCCGGCGGACGTGTTCTGGGGGTCACCGCTCTGGGTGATGATATTGCCTCGGCGGTTGATCTGGCCTACAGTGGATGTGCCGGGATTGATTTCGAAGGTGTCTACTACAGGCGCGACATCGCCTGGAGGGCGCTGGCGCGTGGGTCCGGAAACTGAAAGGAACGGTATGCCCAAGGTCGCGATATTGATGGGCAGCAAGTCGGATTCCCCGGCCATGGAGAAGGCAGCCGGGGTGCTCGATGATTTCAGTATAGAGTACGACCTCGAAGTGATATCAGCCCACAGGACCCCGGAGAAAATGGTCGAGTTCGTCCGTGGTGCCGCTGAGCGTGGAGTGCGTGTATTTATCTGCGGGGCAGGACTGTCGGCTGCCCTTCCCGGGGCGGTGGCGGCGCATACCGATCTGCCGGTGATCGGGGTTCCTCTGGATGCAGCGCTGGATGGACTGGACAGCCTCCTATCGATCGCCCAGATGCCGCCGGGTGTGCCGGTAGCCTGCGTAGGTGTAAACAACGCCCGCAACGCGGCATACCTGGCGATAAGCATCCTCGCGCTCCACGATGAAGCGATCGCCGAGTCTTGGGCAGCATTCCGTGAGCAGCAGCGCAGCTGAACTAATGCATCCCGATGAGGAGGGGATGCAGCGGGCTGCAGAGGTGATGAAGTCGGGGCTTACGATAGCCTATCCGACAGAAACACAGTACGGTCTGGGGACCGACGCCCTGAACCCGGAAGCGGTCACAAAGCTTCATGGCATAAAGGAACGGCAGGAGAATGGCCCCTTCCTGGTGTTGGTCGAGGGAAGGGAAGCGGTTGGCAGCATCACAGAGAAGATACCCGGACCTGCCGAAGTTGTGGCCCGAACCTGCTGGCCCGGGCCGGTAACGCTTCTGCTGCCGGCAAAGCCCGGTCTGCCACAGCAGATTGTAGGTGAGGAGGGGCTGGTCGCGGTCCGTGTCTCGAGCCACCCTGTGGCCCAGCGCCTGCCCGCCCTCCTGGGTGCTCCAGTCATATCGACCAGCGCCAACCTTACCGGACGTGATCCGATCATGGATCCCGCCGACATTGCAGAGACCTTCACAGATCGGCTGGCACTTGTTGTGGACGGCGGGGTTCTGTCTCCCGGTCCGCCCAGTACGATCGTGGATGGACAGAGTGTGCCGCTCAGGATTGTCAGGGAAGGAGCGGTAACTGCGAACAGCCTTGCAAGGAGAACGGGGCTGGAGGTTGAAGGGGGCAGCGCAGTACCGCTCGTGCTGCTTGTATGCACCGGCAACGCCTGCCGGAGCCCGATGGCTGAAGGTGTGCTGAAGACGCTGCTGCGCGAGAGGGGTATGGATAAGGAAGTGGATGTGGTCTCTTCGGGAGTGGCCGCTGTGAGCTGGGGTGCTGCAACCGAGGATGCCCAGATGGCTGCATGGGAGGAAGGAATAGACATCTCGGCCCACCGGCCGCGGCAGCTGACGCCTCAATTAACAGATGAGGCCGATATCATTCTCGTAATGAGCGAACACCACAGGAGCCGCATCGCCCTGATCGACCCCCACGCCCGGGAGCGCTCATTCATTCTCAAAGGCCTCTCTGCCGAATTGAAAGGACGCCGCACGTCCGGGTACCGTAAAATAGAGGACCCGATCGGACGTCCCCGCACCTTTTACCGGAAGGTCCTGAAGGAAATGCGCGGTGAGCTGAGAAAGAGCCTTGATGCATTGGTAGCATATGCATCAGAGAGACGCGCGCGGGTCGTGGCTGCAGGTACCGGTGAGGTGGAGCCATGATGGTCGGGGAGAGGCCTCTTGACCGCATCGGTCTGCTGCGCAGCGATGCACTGAGCGATACGATTCTGAGTCTCGCCGTTGCCACCGCCGCGAAACATTACAATAGAGCAATCCAGGTAGAACTGATCTGTGATAGTGCGTTTACACATCTTCTGACGGCCCATCCTGACATCGATGACGTTTTGGCTGATCCGGGCGGCTCCTCCTCGAATCTGGCACGCCTGCTGAAGAGCCGCGGCTACGATGCTCTTCTGGTGCTTCGCCCCAACCTGCGCAATGCCTGGGCTGCCTTCCGTGCGCGCGTGCCACTAAGGGTGGGAACCGCCTTCAGGGCATACGGGATGCTTTTCAACGTGCGCTGGTACGGTCACCGGAAGAGGAACGAGCGACACGAGATTGAGTACAACCTGGAACTGCTTGAGCGCCTGACCGGTATGAGCCCCGGTACTCCTCAGAATTATCTGCCTCCCCCGCCCGAGGATGAGGCCCATGCACGCGCGCTGCTGGAGGAGGGAGAAATCAGTTCCGATCAGCCTCTTGTGGCCATCCACCCGGCCGGCAGGACACGCTCCGGCGACCGGCACTCATCACTGCCGTGGCCGATCCACCACTTCGTAACCTTAGCCGAACTGCTGAGGGGTGAGGAATATCAGGTGATTGTAACAGGTATGGCCGGGGATGCGGGGCTGACCTCGCAGATTGCGGCCGTACCCGGTGTAGTCGATCTGACCGGCCGTACGACGCTGGGCCAGCTGGCATGGGTGCTCAAAGAGTGTGACACGATAATAGCCAACAGCACCGGGACTCTCCACCTGGCGGCCGCTGTGGGTACAAAAGTGGTCGGCATATATCCTCCTGCCGGTTCCAACAGCCCCACCCGATGGGGACCATACGGGCCCGGCCATAAAGTGTTCGTCGGGCCTGCCGAGGATTGCGGTCAACATGAGTGCACGTGGGAGGAATGCCCGGCGTATAATTGTCTGGAGAAGGTTTCTCCCGAGAAGGTGTTCGAAGTGGCTGAGGGTATAATTGCCCAGTCTCCACTGCGCACAAGATGGGAGGGCTCCACTTCCACCCCACGGCCCGGATCATGAGCCGCTATCCCGTTTTCGACCCTTCGGGGCTCAAAACCAGGCCCCTCTCCGAACGGAGCAACAGGGTGTCGGTCACTGACTTCCTGCCCCTGCCGCAGCCGCAGCCTCGTGAATTGGTTGAAAAACGTCTCCCGGACATCCTGAACGGCAAGGCGCTGAAGGATTTTGCACGCAGCGTCCGTCTGGCGGGGGAGAGGGGGCGGCCGGTGATATGGATGATGGGGGCGCATGTCATCAAGGTGGGGTGCTCTTCACTGGTGATCGATCTGGCGGAGCGGGGGATAATCTCGTGCGTAGCCACCAACGGTGCCGGGATGATCCACGATTTCGAGATCGCGCTGATAGGCGCTACCAGCGAGGATGTGGCTGACAACCTGGAACGTGGCGAGTTCGGTATGTGGCAGGAGACAGGGTCGCACCTTCACGAAGCGGCCCGGCGGGCACAGGAGGACGGGCTCGGCTACGGAGAGGGGGTGGGGCGCTACATCGACGGGCTTGACCCGCCTCACAAGGAAGCGAGTCTACTCTGGCGGCTGTGGAAGGCGGGGGTGCCTGTCACAATCCATTCAGCCATCGGTACCGATATAATCCACCAGCATCCGGAGATGGATGGGGCTCTGGTGGGCGCCCTCACATACCGTGATTTTTTAATCTTCACGGCGCATGTAGCGGACCTTGTTCCCGGCTCTGTGGTTTTGAATGTGGGATCGGCTGTGCTGATGCCGGAGGTATTTGTCAAGGCACTGGCCATGGCCAGAAACGCAGGGCACGAGGCCAGAGGGTTTCACTCCGCGAATTTTGACATGTATGATCACTACCGTCCGCGGGTCAACGTGGTTGCGCGTCCCACGGTCTCCGGTGGGACCGGACATGTTTTTCTTGGACAGCATGAGGTGCTGCTTCCCACCCTTTATGAGTTGGTCGTGGCAGAACCCGCCCCCTTTGAGGACGATCTGGAATGAGAAGTGGCAACATATCGAGAATAATCATGGTGAAAGGCATGCTGATCTGCCTGCTGCTGACGGTGGCGTGTGCTGGTGGGACCCCACGGTTCACCGACCTGCCCGGGCAGGATCTGCGGGAGGATGTGCCCGTTGTACAGAAAGAGGATCTGGCGGGCGAGCTGCTGGTGACCCCGCCCCGGATGCGCGGCGAGCAGGCGATAACGGAGAATCCCGAGTCGGTCCTTTCCCTGGTCGGTATGACCAGGACTCCGCCGGTCGTCCTCCCTGATACATTGCCGCCCATGCCCGATACCTCTCGGGTTTCCGAGCCGACTCTCAACAGGGGCCCGCGCAAGGAGTATCAGGTCCAGGTAGCGATAACGCCCTCGGCGGACGAGGCTGAGGATTTCAAGGAGCGCCTGGGACCGCTGCTGCCGGGCGAAGAGGTCTTCGTGATTTTTACAAGTCCCTACTACCGGATCCGGGTCGGCAGGAAGACGAAAAGGGAGGATGCGGACCAACTTCTTGCAAAACTGCACGAGCTGGGTTATACAGGCGCCATGGTGATCCCCGTGACGATCACGCCCGATTGGGGAGCAGGTTGACACGCCGGGTCGGGTCTGGTTATATTTGTTTTTTTGAAACTCCATATGCCACAAGGGGTTGCGCGAGTTTGAATTCTGCCATACGCACGTCCCTGAAAAGATCTCTGCCTCTTGCACTGATATTGCTCCTTCCGGGTTGTGCCCGGTTGGGCTTCCTTACATTCCTATCCGGCCCCCAGGAAGCTGCAGATTCGGCAACCGTTACCGTTGGAACCGAAGCGACAGTTGAAACACCCGAATCCGCGAGCGCTGAAGCGGATAGCACCACCACCACCACCCAGACGCCTGTTACGAGCGCATGGGCCTTTCTGGATGAGGCTCGCTCTCTTCTCGCCGATGCCGAATCGAGCTTCGAGGTGAGCGACTTCCGCTCCACAGAGTTCGATATCATGGAAGCCCAGCTCCTGCTTCTTGATGTAGACGGACTCCTCCCTTCCCGCACCCTTCTGGAAATCGAAGATCCGTGGACAGAGAAGGAATTGATCGGGCACGAGGCGCTTCTGCGCCTGCGCGCCGAATTCGAGCGTCTTTGGAATGGGACAAACGCCCTTTATGACCAGCTCCTTCCCTACATCGAGATTTCCGTTTTCGAAAGAGGCATCGAACAGGGTGGAATGGAGGTGGATCTGGAGGCGATGAATACCGCGCTCGAGGAGGCTCCGGAGCCGGCCCCCGATTCCTGGCAGGAGATTCGCGACCTGCTCCTCCGGATGATGGAAGAGGGTCGGATAGATATAGAGATGGGACTGGAGAAATACTCGGACGCGGCCTGGAGAAAGGTCTACGGCTCGGTTTCCTACTACACTGGCAGGGGGAAGAAGAATTACGAGCGATGGCTGGAGCGTTCGGGTCGCTATCAGTACCTGGTAGAGGAGATACTGGCCGAAGAAGGGCTCCCGCGAGACATGGTTTTCCTCTGCATGATAGAGAGCGGATTCAGCCCCCGAGCCTACTCCAGGGCGGGCGCGGTAGGGCCTTG
>JAGLTZ010000282.1 GCA_023135015.1 Candidatus Latescibacterota bacterium | reverse complement strand
TGGAACAGCGGGAGGGATGAGGAGCCGAACCTGGCACACAAGCCGCGCTTCGCGCAGGGTTACTTCCCGGTCCCGCCCCACGACAGCATGGCGAACATCCGAAACGAGATAGTTCAGGTGCTGGGTTCGCTGGGGGTAGAGGTCGAAGCCGCCCATCACGAAGTGGCCACGGGCGGGCAAATGGAAATCGATCTGCGATTCGGTCCACTGCTGGCGATGGCCGATAAGGTAATGTATTACAAGTACGTGGTGAAGAATGTGGCCCGAAAGCACAACAAGACGGCCACATTCATGCCGAAGCCGCTCCTGGGAGACAACGGCAGCGGCATGCATGTCCATGTCAGCCTGTGGAGCGGAGACACTCCTCTCTTCTACGGGGAGGGCTACGCCAACTTGAGCGATCTGGCTCTGCATTTCGTGGGTGGTGTGCTGCAGCATGCACGTGCCCTCATCGCGCTGACCAACCCGACGACGAATTCCTTCAGGAGGCTGGTGCCGGGATTTGAAGCACCGGTGAACCTGGCATATAGTCAGCGGAACCGCTCTGCCGCTATCCGTATCCCGGTCTACAGCCGTGTCCCGCAGAGCAAGAGGATCGAGTTCCGTTGTCCCGATCCATCGTGCAACCCTTATCTGGCTTTCACAGCCATACTGATGGCGGGAATAGACGGAATCCAGAACAAGACCGATCCTGGAGAGCCCCTCGATAAAGACATTTACAATCTACCTCCTGAGGAGCTCGCCACAGTCCCTGCAGCCCCGGCCAGCCTGGAGGAGGCGCTGAAGTGCCTGCGCGAGGACCATGAGTTCCTGCTGAAAGGCGATGTTTTCACCGAGGAAGTCATCAATGCCTGGATCGACTACAAGATGAACTGTGAGGTTCAGGAAATGCGGCTGCGTCCGCATCCTTTCGAATTCAACCTCTACTACGACGTGTGAATAGGGATCGAGGCGGAACGATCGGTGACATTCGGGTCCGGTTCTCCAAGGATCGGGCCCGACTTGTTGAGCGGCACCGCGCCGGTGAGGGTGGTGGAGTCGTGGTGCGGGCATACCGGCGTCTGGTTGATACCACCATACACACACTCTGCTCCCAGTTCCTTTCCGACACCACCGACCTCGCCCTAATCGCCACCGGCGGCTACGGCAGGGGAGAGCTGGCTTTCGCATCCGATGTGGATATCCAGCTTCTCTATTCAGGCCACCGGCCTCCTGAAGGCGCACGACCATTCATACAGGCGTTGTGGGACCTGGGATGGGAAGTAGGGCATCAGGTCGTTACCGTAGAAGAGGCTATTGAACTCGCCTCCAGCAATAGGGAAACCCTTACCGCCTATCTGGAAATGCGGACGATCTGGGGGGATGAAGGGATAACGAGGGAGCTCGACAGACAGGTCCGCGAAGATCTCCTCCAGCCAAGACTCGAAGATTATCTGGCAGGCAAACTGGCGGAGCTGGAACGACGGCATGCCGAGGCGGGCGATACGGTGTATCTGTCTGAGCCAGACCTCAAACAGAGCCCCGGTGGGTTGAGGGATCTTCACACGCTGCTGTGGATGAGCAACGCCGCCGGAGGCCCCCGGAGCTGGCGCGCCTACCTGGCAGACCAGCAACTTAATTCCAACCAGTATCAGCGGCTTCAGACGGGTTACGACCTGACATGGAAGGTGCGCAACACCCTTCATCTGCTCAAAAGCAGGTTGTGGGACCGCCTCGACCATCGCAGCCAGTCGGCGGTGGCCGAGAGTCTGAAGTATCCAGCCGAGAGCGGCCGGCTGCCGGTAGAGGTGTTCATGCGGGATTATTACCATGCAAGCAGGGGGATATATGCCTTTACCCGTCTCCAGCTGGCGCGTGGCGGCTGGGCGCCCGAAGTCCATAGCCCCACCATGCTGACTGTTCTGGGGCCGGAAGGTGAGCCTGCCGAGACCTGGCCTGTCAGTGAACTTGTGTCCAGTCCTCTTGCTGTACTGGAGCGTTTCAAATCGCTGGCTCGCCGCAGATCGAGTGTAAGCGCTGAGACAGCGGCATATCTCTTTGATCACGGCAGTGCGCTCGGATCTGCAGCCAGGAGGAATCGTGAGCATGGACGTCTGTTGATAGAGTTAATGGAAGGGTCGAATGCTGCCTGGGGCCTGCAGGCGATGCACCAGCTGGGAGTGTTGGGTGGAATTGTGCCGGAGTTCGAGAGATTGACAGCGCTCGTGCAGTTCGATCCCTACCATCACTACACCGCAGACGAACACACCATGCGCATGCTCGATGCGTTAGAGGCCCTTCTGGACGGGGGAGAGAAAGCACCTGAACTGGGAGTAGCCAGGCAGATCGCTGAAGTAATCGGCCAGCTGCCGGTCGAGCGATGGCATCCATCCAGAGATGATATGGCCATCCTCAGGCTGGCAATCCTCCTCCACGATGTTGGCAAAGGCACGGGTGGTGGTGGTCACGCTGAAAGGGGAGCCAGGGTGGTTCGAAATGTGGGAAAGCGCCTGGGGCTTGATAGGGAGTCCCTCGGGGATGTCGTATTTCTGGTGCGTCACCACTTGCTGCTCAATGCCGTAGCACAGCGGAGGGATATCCTTGAGGAGGTGCTGCTCAAGCGCCTTCACAGGCTGATCCGCTCACCCAGACGGCTGCACATGCTGACGCTGCTGACGATCACCGACCTGGCCGCACTGAGCCCCACCGCGCTCACCCCCTGGAAGTGCCGCCTGCTGGTAGACCTTACAGAAAACCTCGAAGGGCTCATGTCCGGGCAATCTCCCTGGATGGTGGCAGAAGTGTGGGATCAGGTGTTGGGTGAGCTGTCCGGGGAAATAAAGGATCAGGTGTCTTATTTCCTGAAG
>JAGLTZ010000281.1 GCA_023135015.1 Candidatus Latescibacterota bacterium | reverse complement strand
TCGGCGCTCGGCTCGGTGAACGGGAAATACGACGGGCGGAATCTCGTCGGCACATCCTCCCCGAAGAGGCGGCGGGCGAAAGCGTCCAGAACGCCCCGAAGCATGGCCATGCTCACCCCCTCATCCACATATAATCCCTCAACCTGGTAGAAGACCGGGCTGTGTGTTGCATCCGGGGTATCGGCACGGTAACAGCGCCCGGGGACAATTATCCGGACAGGCGGAGGGGTGGATTCCATCACCCGGATCTGTACAGGACTGGTATGGGTGCGAAGCACCAGCCCCGGAGGCACACCGGTGTAGAAAGTATCCCACATCCCGCGAGCAGGATGGTGCTTGGGCATGTTCAGCGCCTCGAAGTTGTAATAATCGGTCTCAACCTGGGGTCCTTCGACCACGTCGAAACCCATCTCGCGGAAAACAGCCACGATCTCCCTCAGCGCTTTCGTGATAGGATGCAGCCTGCCCACGAACGGAGTGCGGCCGGGATGAGTGATGTCGAGCCGGGTCTCAACGGGTAGGGCTTTTTCAACGAGTTCTATGCTGCGGTGTTCGAAGAGCTCGGTCAGTTCGGACTTGATGGCGTTGAGCCGGCGTCCGGCCTCCGGGCGGTCGTCGGCTTCCAGCTTGGGTATCTGCCGGAGCAGTACTGTGATCCGCCCCTTTCGACCTATCCATTCCACACGCGCTTCTTCGAGAGACTTTTCATCGCCGGCCTTCTCGAATGAATCACGTGCCTGGGCTGCGAGTGCGTCGTAATCCGGCATATCCACGGCTCTTGTAGGGAGCCTACTTGCTTTCACCCCTTGCTGTCTCTACCAGCTCGGCAAACGCTTCGTCGTCGCGCACGGCGAGATCTGCAAGCACTTTCCTGTTCAGTTCAACTCCCCTGGCGTTCAGTGCATTTATGAACTGGCTGTAGCTCATTCCGTGTCTACGGGCCGCCGCATTGATCCGTATTATCCAGAGGCGGCGGAAGTCACGCTTTTTCCTTCTCCTGTCTCGATACGCATACTGAAGCCCGCGTTCCACCGACTCGCGCGCGGTACGGTATAGTCTATGGCGGCCGCCGACGTACCCTTTGGCCTGCTTCAAGTAACGCTTCCTTCGCCGGCGGCTGGCCGGGCTCTTGCTAACACGAGGCATCTTTTGTGCTCCTATTCAGACTAATTCAGTGTATAAATTCACCATGGTAGAGCCACTCAACCGAGCATCCTTTTTATCTTCTTCTGATCCGCTTTCGACACCTCGGTTCCCTTGCGCAGTTTGCGCTTTCTCTTTGGACTTTTGCTCGTCAAGAGGTGGCTTTTATACGCCTTGCGCCTGCGGACCTTTCCCGTACCAGTTTTTTTAAAGCGCTTCATCGAGGCACGGTTGCTCTTCATCTTCGGCATCTCTATATCACTCGCCTTCCAATTGCGGCCGCTGTGTATGCTATTCCGACTCCTCTTTGGCCGGACTCTTCTGGGCATACCTGGTGGGAGTCAGCACCATAGTCATGTTTCTCCCGTCGGCTTTCGGTTCCTGCTCGACTTCCGATATGTCTTCAAGGTCTTCCCTGACCCTGATAAGAATTGCCGCCCCGAACTCCTGATGCATCATCTCCCGGCCCCTGAACATGATGGTCAGCTTGACCTTGTCTCCCTTCTCAAGGAATTCCCTCACGTGCGCGACTTTGTACTCGTAATCGTGATCATCGATCTTCGGCCGGAACTTCATCTCTTTGACGGTCACCTGGTGCTGTTTCTTTTTGGCTACTTTATCTTTCTTAGCCTGTTCGTACTTGTAGCGACCGTAGTCCATGATCTTACAGACTGGAGGTCGAGCGTTGGGAGCTACCTCTACGAGGTCCAACCCCCGTTCCTCGGCAATAGTACGGGCCTCGTCAATTTCCATGATCCCGAGCTGCTCACCCTCTTCATCGATTATACGAACCGGTGAGATCTTGATCTGGTAGTTGACACGAGGGCCTCGGTCTTTACTCACGAGCTGATGTATCCCTCCTTTTCAATCAGAGCCTGAAAGTCATCCAGGGGCATCTCCCCAAGATCACCCTCTTTACGGCGTCTCACACTGACGGTCCCGTTCTCCGTCTCCTTCTTCCCCACAACCAGCATGTACGGGACACGACCAGTTTCTCCTTCACGGATCTTATACCCTACTTTCTCGTCCCTTTCATCAACCTCCACCCGCAGCCCCCAATTTTCCAGGCTGGAGGCCACTCCCCGGGCATACTCACGGAAAGTCTCACCTACAGGTATCACGACGACCTGCCGCGGGGCAATCCACAACGGGAAATCCCCTGCGTAATGCTCGATCAATATCGCTATGAAACGTTCGACAGACCCAAAGATCGCCCGGTGGATCATGACCGGTCTGTGACGCTCGCCGTCCGATCCAACATACTCAAGATCGAAGCGTTCCGGCATCGAGTAATCCACCTGGATCGTACCCAGCTGCCACGAGCGCCCCAGGCAGTCCCTGAAATGGAAGTCGATCTTGGGTCCGTAGAAAGCCCCTTCACCCTCGTTCAGTATATACTCGAGACCCGTGTGTTCCAGGGCTGCATCGAGGTCGGCCTCGGCCATGTCCCACATCTCGACGGTCCCCACGAACTTCTCAGGGCGTGTCGACAGCTC
>JAGLTZ010000280.1 GCA_023135015.1 Candidatus Latescibacterota bacterium | reverse complement strand
TTTCCTCCTCCATCGGGTTCCCGTATAGGAGATAGGCGATCAGGCGATCGTCGGCGATGACATCACCGCCGGGGGGAATAAATTGTTCTACGCCTTCAGCAAACCGGGCTTCGAAGCGATCCCAGTATTCATTACGGGCGGTTCCCGGAGTGGGATCACGCCGGGACCAGAAGCTCTCGAGAAAAGTCTGCAGGGAATCAGGGCCCTGCCTGGCGGCCCGCTTGAAGGCCCTCAGCTCCCACCCGGGAGCGATGACGGAGAAAGCCCGATGCAGCTGTAGATATTCGCGCGAATCAATCGATGTGCCGTGATAAGCGCACGATCCGGAAACTAATAACAGTCCCAGCGCTCCAACGGCAGCAGACCGAAGCAGTCGCATGCCATCCCTCCTTGGCCCCTCTCGGCACTCTCACCCCTATATACATCCATTTATGCAACAATGAATTGATGCTACTAGAGATCATAACTAATCCGGGATGCGGACTACAGCCTGATTCCGTACCGAAAACCGGGTCGTCGAATTACCGTGTTGCCATCCGACTTCATGGAAAGCAGGATGTGGTATAACTCATAAGGGGAGGTCAGCCGTATGGTTCGTGCCGTCGTTATGCCGCAGCCGTTGGAGCCGCTGGAGATACACGAGTATCCAGATCCCGATCTGGAACCGGGCGAAGTACTACTGGAAACACTATGCAGTGAGGTGTGCGGTACAGACGTGCATCTCTACCACGGACGCCTGGCCGGCGTGCCATACCCGATAATCCCGGGGCATGTATCGGTGGGTCGGGTGCTGGAAACGGCCGGTGAAGTACTCGATGTGGATGGCCGGCCGGTTGTGCGCGACCAGGTAGTCACCTTTCTCGATGTGCATGAGACATGCGGACACTGCTGGTACTGCCTTGTGGCTCAGGAGTCCACAAAGTGCCCGAACCGCAAGGTATACGGGATTACCTATCCGGCCGGTGACGGGCTCCTGGGGGGGTGGTCGGAGCAGATACTGCTGAAGGCGGGTGTGAAGATAATCCCCCTGCCAGAGGGAGTGGAGGCGATCGACTACATCGGAGGCGGCTGCGGGCTCAGTACCGGCTTCCACGCAGTAGAGCGCGCCCAGATCCAGCTGGGCGACACCGTAGTGGTGCAGGGAAGCGGTCCGGTGGGACTCTCTGCAACAGCCTTCGCAAGGCTATCAGGCGCCGACCGGCTGATAGTGATAGGTGCCCCCAGGGCCAGGCTGGATATCGCTGAGTCATTCGAGGCGGACCTCGTCCTCGATATCACTGAAATATCATCTCAGGAAAGGTTAGAGCAGGTGCAAGAGGCCACCGGTGGACGCGGGGCCGATGTCGTTATCGAAGCCAGCGGAAATCCCCAGGCGGTCACGGAAGGGCTGGACCTCGCACGAGACGGTGGCACCTACGTGATAGCCGGCCAGTACACCGACGCCGGAAGCGTCTCGATCAATCCCCATCTACAGATCAACAGGAAGCACCTGGACATCAGGGGTTGCTGGGGGACGGCTTTCACACACGTATACCGCGGGCTTCACATAATGGCACGCTACAGGGAACGATTCCGCTGGCGCGACATGGTCAGCCATACCTACCCGCTGGAAGAAGCCGGCAGCGCCCTGGAATCGGTTGAGAAGCTGGAAGCGACAAAAGCGCTGATCGTCCCGGGTGAATGGCGGCCGTAAAGGTCCGACGGCCACATCCTTGCGGAGGTTGTATTCGTTGATCGACTGAATGAGATCAGCCAGCAGTCTGCCTCCACCAGACAACTGTTTTGCCCACACCCTCGCGGAATCTCACCTTTGGTGACCAAGAGAGCCGGCTCATAGTGCGATCATTGATAAGTGTCCTGAAATTACCGACGGCCAGTACGGCATAGAAAGTCAGGAAAGGGCGTTTCCCCGTGAGCAGGCCGAACGCCTGGGCAAATGCGGCTACGCCCAGCGCAACCCACTTGGGCAGATGGGTGATGCGAGGGTCCCGGTCGAGGGCCTCGAACGCTATCCGGATGGCCTCCGATATCACAGGAGCAGCCGGATCGGTGATGAGAAATCTTTCCCCCGGATCCGCATCCTGAAGAAGAATCGCTTCCAACGCGTCCACCACATCGTCGATATAGATGAGATTGGAAGGTTGATTCCCGTCACCGACAACCACGAACCGCCCCTTACTGACCTGCTCGAGAATCCTGGGAAGCATATGAGGATCACGGGGGCCGTACACATTGGCCACCCTGACCAGCTGCGCATTCAGGCCCTTCTCCACAGCCTCGTCGACGACTTCTTCGGCTACCGCCTTCGAGTCGCAGTACGGATGCCCTCCGCGCCTGGCCGGCGTGGTTTCATCATGGGTGCCCGAGCCCCGGTGCGCCGCAATTGAACTGACGTGCACGAACCTGTCCACCGTTCCTGCGGCAGCCTCCACCATGTGGCGGGTCCCTTCCACATTCACACGCCAGAAATCGGAACGGCGTCCCCAATCGTCTGCCTTGGCGGCGCAGTGGACGACTCTATCGCATCCGGCTACCTCATCCTGCCAGGGCCCCGGAACGGTCAGCTCACCCTCAACCGGCACAGCACCCATATCCAGCACCGCTGCAACGGCCTCGGGTGAACGCGCCAGCACCAGAAGCTCGTGCCCGTCTGCCAGCAGCCGGGAAACCAGATAGCTCCCGATAAAGCCTGTTCCACCTGTAATGAAGATTCTCATCCAGGAACCTTTCGCTGTTCGGATGACGTAAGCCTATGCACCGCGTATGATGTGGTCAAAGGGTTTCCCCGCGCACAGGCCGACACCAAGAAACCTGTTGCACTCCTGTAAAAAAGGCACGTAGCGTTAGCGTCTCGGGATCATCACCACCGCACCTGGAAGAGGCTCTTATGGAAACCGGCTCTGTCGGGACGAGCAGACGAACGCAGACATACAGAGCCGTAACTGCACTCTCGGTTTCCCTGGTGCTGAGTGTCATATACCTTCTTTTCCGGAACTGGCTGATGGGTGGATGGATCCGGCTCGAGCCCGGATGGACGAGTATCGGACACGCATGGGTCCTACACCTGGGAGCTTTCCTTATACTTGGAGTTGTGCCGTTCCTGCTCAGAGCCAGGGGTGGTTTCACTTTCCGCGAACAAATCCGTGCCGTTTGGGCCGCCTATCCACTCTGGCTGAAAGTAACGGCTGTTCTGCTCGCCATTGGCATCAGTATCGGCAGCAACACCGACCCATGCCTCAGATCTGCGTACCCGATCCCCGACGCCACTCCCTGGAGCATCGTTCGATACCTTGCCTTTATGCCTTCCTACCTCATCTATTACATCGCTTTTGAATACCACTACCGGGGGTTTCTTCTGCCTGTCCTGCGGGAACGCTTCGGCTCGACACCCGCACTGCTGCTTCAATCGATTCCCCCCACGCTGCTGCATATCGGCTTATGCCCTTCCGAGCTGATGGGCAGCTTCCCGGGACAGCTCGCATTGGGGTGGATTGCCCTGCGCGGGGGAAGCTACTGGCCGGCTGTGATTCTGCACGCCATCACCGGGATAACCCTGGATGTCACCATACTGCTGAGCAGAGGAGTGATCTAGGCAACACAGGAGGGATTCCTTACCGATGCGACCTGAAGTATTGTTCACCAGCGAGGAGATAAAGAGGGAGGTCGCCAGGCTGGCCCATGAGATCAGCAGGGACTACCGGGGCAGAAGCCCTCTGTTGGTGGGCATTCTGAAGGGATCCTTTGTATTCCTGGCCGACCTGATCCGCATGATGGATATCCCTGTCGAGGTGGATTTCGTGATCCTATCCAGTTACGGCTCGGGCACCGAAAGCTCGGGCGAGGTCAAGGTTATCCACGGCCTTGAGCAGTCTATTGAAGGGAAAGACGTGATCATCGTCGAGGATATCGTCGATTCCGGGATAACTCTCAGCCACTTCATGGATGATCTGAGCACCAGGAACCCCGCCTCGCTCAGACTGTGCGTGCTGGTGGACAAGACCGCGCGCCGCGAGAAAGACATCCAGATCGATTATATGGGTATGCAGGTTCACGACGAATTCGTGGTCGGATACGGCATCGACTGTGATGAGCAGTACAGGTACCTGCCAGACATCTGCCAAGTAAAAGACTGACGGGTTATGAAGAGGTTGATATCGGTAGCGAGAGGTAATGCAGCCGCAGATCTGGTCCTAGCCAACGCCAGGATAGTCAACACCTTCAGCGGTGAAGTGGAGGAAGGTGATATCGCCGTCTGCAAGGGAAGGATAGCCGGAATCGGCGAATACGGGCGGGCGGAAGAGGTGATCGATCTCGCCGGCAAGTATGTCTCACCGGGCCTGATCAACGGTCATATCCACCCGGAAAGCTCCATGCTCCACATCACCCGGTACGCCGAGGCGGTAGTTCCCCGTGGCGTCTCCGGGATAGTGACCGACCTGCACGAGATCACCAATGTGAAAGGGTTGGACGGGGCAAAGTATATCCTCGACTGTGCCCGCGACCTCCCTCTCGACCTCTATTTCATGGTCCCCTCATGTGTTCCGGCCACCCATCTAGAGACCGCGGGAGCGCGTCTGACCGCCGACGATATCTCAACTGCCCTGACGTGGGAGGGATCGATCGGCCTGGGTGAGATGATGAACTACCCGGGCGTGCTGTCTGCGGACGATGAAGTCCTCGCCAAGATCTCAGCAGCGGCCGGCACGGTAATCGACGGGCACTCTCCCGGTGTGGGCGGCAGGGATCTGAACGCCTACATCGCCTGCGGTATCGATTCCGACCATGAGTCCACCTCGCTGGAGGAGGCGAGGGAGAAACTCCGCAGGGGAATGTATGTGATGATCCGCGAGGGCTCCTCGGAGAAGAACCTGGAGGAGCTCCTCCCCCTGGTCACGGATAGGACTTACAAGAGATGCCTATTCGTGGTTGATGACCGGAACTGTGCCGATCTGCTTCGCGACGGCGAGATCGACGCGGTTGTACGGAAGGCGATCGCTCTCGGCATGGATCCGGTACGCGCCATTCAGCTCGCCACTATTAATGCAGCCGATCGCTTCCGGCTGCGGGACGTGGGTGCGGTCGCACCGGGTTATCACGCCAATCTTGTTGTGATGGAAGACCCCTCCAGGTTCGAAGCGGATATGGTGTTCTATCGCGGGAGACTGGTGGCAAGGGACAGCAAACCCCTGTTCCCCTCCCCCTCCCTCGATGACAGCAGCCACGAAGCGATGACCCGCACCATGAACGTGAAGCCCTTCGAATCGGAAGCGCTCCGGATACCTACCGACGGGTGGTCCCATCCGGTTATCGGGATCGTGCCGGACCAGATAATCACCAGGAAGCTTACCGAAGAAGCAAAAGTGGAGAACGGTCTCGTCGTGGCCGACATCGATCGTGACATCCTGAAGCTGGCTGTGGTCGAGAGACATCGGGCCACAGGCAACATCGGTCTGGGGCTGGTCAAAGGCTTCGGTCTGAAGCGGGGGGCGCTGGCGTCATCAGTCGGACACGACTCCCACAACATTATCTCCGTGGGCACAAACGACGGTGATATGTATGCGGCGATCCGGGAGGTTGAAAGAGTGGGGGGCGGCCTTGTTGCTGTAGCGGAAGGGACTATTCTGGGCACCCTCCCCCTTCCAATCGCCGGCCTGCTCTCCGATGAACCTCTCTCGGAGATAGTAGAGAAGCTGGAGAAGCTCGAGATAACAGCAAAGGAACTGGGAACGGCTCTCTCTGCCCCCTTCGACACCCTCTCCTTCCTCGCACTCCCGGTAATCCCCGAACTCAGGCTCACCGATAAGGGGCTGGTGGATGTGCTGGAATTCAAACTGCTCGAATGAGAGATACTGAGAGAGATAGTGCGGTGATCAAGGCTGTTGAATGGAAAAACGGCAGGGTTCGTATGCTCGACCAGACCCTTCTGCCCCACGAAGAGGTTTTTCTGGAGCTGACCGATTACCGGGATATTGCCGGGGCGATCGTCGGGATGAAGGTCCGGGGCGCCCCCGCAATAGGCATCGCAGCCGCCTACGGGCTGGTTCTGGGGGCCCACGAGATCGAAACCGATTCAAAGGAGGAACTGCTGGCGGGGCTGAAGACGATCTCCGATGCTCTGGCCGCCACCAGACCAACGGCGGTCAATCTCTTCTGGGCGCTTGATAGGATGAACCGGGTAGCGAAAGCAGGCGATAGCGCAGACGGTATAAGGGCCTCACTTATCGAAGAAGCCCTGGCGCTGGAGACCGAGACCGAACAGGCGGAACGGTCATTGAGCCGACACGGGGCGGAACTGATCGAAGACGGCTTCACCGTCCTGACACACTGCAACACCGGAGCCCTCGCAGCAGGGGGATACGGTACGGCCCTGGGGATTATCCGGATGGCGTGGGAGCAGGGGAAAAAGATTCATGTGTACACAGACGAAACCCGCCCGCTTCTGCAGGGAGCGCGGCTTACCGCCTGGGAGTTACACAAATCAGGCATCCCCTTCACACTGATCACCGACAGCATGGCCGGGCACTTCATGGCCAGGGGAGAGATCGACGCTCTCATTGTCGGTGCCGACAGGATCGCCTTAAACGGAGACACGGCGAACAAGATTGGCACATACAGCCTGGCGGTTCTGGCAAAGGAGACCGGCGTACCCTTCTACGTCGCGGCGCCGACGAGTACAGTGGATCCCTCACTTGCATCCGGAGGGGAGATCCCGATCGAGGAGAGAGATCCCGAGGAGGTAACCCATATACAGGGGATCCCCATGGCACCCGAAGGTACTGAAGCGGCGAATCCCGCGTTCGATGTCACCCCCCATCGATACATATCCGCGATAATCACGGAAATGGGAGTGATGCGGGAACCCTATTCAGAGAGTCTTGCAGGGCTATCCGCTGGCTTGCAGGAAGCCTGATTTAAGGAACAGACAATCAGGAAGGCGGAGTTGAGAGATGGCTGAAGCGAACATCGGGGTGATCGGGGGCACCGGACTCTACGAGATAGAAGGGATGACCGTTATCGAAGAGGTGAAACCCCAAACCCCCTTCGGCGAGCCCAGCGATGCGATCATCATGGGAGAACTGGAGGGGAAGCGGCTCGCCTTCCTGCCCAGGCACGGGCGCGGGCACCGCTTCAACCCCACCGAAATACCCGTCAGGGCCAACATTTTCGCTCTCAAATCACTGGGCGTGGAGTGGATTATCTCCGTCAACGCGGTGGGTAGTCTAAAAGAGACAATCCACCCCGTAGACCTGGTCATTCCCCACCAGCTCATCGACCGCACTAAAAGCCGGGTAAACACATTTTTCGGCGGCGGGTTGGCGGCTCACCTCTCCTTCGCTGAACCCTTCTGCCCCGTTCTCAGCGATATCCTCCACGAATCGGCTATGGAGACAGGCGCCGCTGCTCACAAAGGGGGCACCTATATCGTTATCGAGGGCCCTCTCTT
>JAGLTZ010000028.1 GCA_023135015.1 Candidatus Latescibacterota bacterium | reverse complement strand
CCTTGTTGCGACGTGACCTATACCTATAAGCAGGTACCAGCGGACCAGACCGGGCCGGTTCCGCTCAACGGCGGCTATTACGCGGGGGAAAAATCCGCTTTGTATCTCACGCTGCCAGCGCACAAGGTAGCCGCCCGCCCAGGCAAGCGGTATGGCAGCCAGCAGCACCGCGAGGCCCGCCAACCCTGTATCGGTGAGCCCCGACTGCATGGCCAGAAGCGCACCTCCCGCCGCTCCGGCGGAGGCCGGTCCGCTGTCGGAGGAGGCTGCTGCGCCCACCGGCAGCTCTGACAGCCAAAGCATTTGGAGGAGTGCGCCAAGATACGCTCCCTCAAGCGGGAGTCCCAGTGCCGCGCCCAGAATTGTACAGATTACCAGAGGCTGGTTGAACATCCCCTGGAAGAACGAAGCCGTGTCGATCGCCGCCACGCTTCCTGCGGCGGCGAGAATGATCCATGCGCTCACGCGCCGTCCCCTGGACGCAGATCCACGACCACAACCCCTTCCGGTATCGTAAATTTAAACCGTTCTGCAGGCTGCTCGACGACCTGGATATCCTCCAGAATGTAGAGGTGGTTATTGCCCGCACCGTCTGTATACTCGGCACGGACAGCCAGCATGTACCCGGTGTCGATCCATACATTCACCGTACGGGGATCTGCCTCCTCTCCCCGCATCAGGCGAATGATTATCAGACGTGAAGTGCCCTCCATCTCCTCCCTGACCCACTCCACGTCGACATTCTCGGTATAAGCAGCGAATAGCTGCTCCTGGGTCGTTATGTTATGGGAGGAATCGACCTTATGGAGCAGCACCTGATTCTGCCTTGGATCGTAGTCCCAGAGGGTCGCTCCATCGGAAACCATGACCCTGCCGTCGAACTCGATACGGAAGCGGTTCCGGCCAGCCAGGTGGATATTTCCCCTGGTTACCTGAGTCTCCCCCGCCAGCACCCACTCGAATGTGTGCGTGAACCGGGCGGAAAGGCCCGGGAGGTTCTGCCAGTTTGAGCGGAGCCCCGACATGATCCGGGCCAGCTCCTGCTGGTGGGGCTGCTGAGCCTGTACCGAAGCCGGGCAAATGAGTGTTGAGGAGAGCATCACCAGTAATGGAAGGGTTCTTCTCATGGTCACCGACCACCCCAGGCAAGATCTTCAAGATCTTCTTCGCTCATAAGCACTTCCCGTGCTTTGGTGCCGTCCGGCGGACCCACCACGCCCAGCATCTCGAGCTGATCCATCATTCGCGCCGCCCGTGTATAGCCCACACCCAGCCTGCGCTGAATAAGGCTGATGGAGCCCTGTTCGTGGGTCACAACTACATTAGCCGCATCCCTGAGCATATCATCCAGCGACTCTCCGGCTGCGCCCATCCTCCCCTGATCACCCACTGCTGGAGAAAAAATGTCCATCTCCTCTGTCTCCAACTCCTGTCCGCCTACAAGGTTCACAAGCCGCTCGATTTCATCGTTGGTGAGGAAGGAGCCGTGTATGCGCAACGGCTCGGGGAATGAGGGGTTCATGAACAGCATATCCCCGCATCCCAGCAGCTTCTCGGCGCCGTTTAAATCCAGGATCGTACGCGAATCGGTCTTTGAAGGTACCTGGAATGCAATCCTGCTGGAGAAGTTGGTCTTGATCGGTCCTGTGATCACATCAACGGACGGCCGCTGAGTGGCTAGAATCAGGTGTATCCCCACGGCACGCGCTTTCTGGGCGAGCCGCTGGATCAGGGTTTCGATATCGGCCGTTGCAGTCATCATCACATCGGCCAGCTCATCGACGATGATGATGATATAAGGAAGAGGATCGGGGATCTCCTCCACTTCCTCCGCACCCTTTGCCTTATCCCGAAGCTGGAGGATCCTGTTGTTGTACTGTTCCACATCTCTCACCATGGCCGCAGCCAGACGATCGTACCGTTCCTCCATCTCGTATACGGCCCACCGGAGCGCATCGACCGCCTTTTTGGGATCGGTCACCACGGGCGTGATTAGGTGCGGAATCGCATTGTATATGCCCAGCTCGAGCATCTTCGGGTCCACCATGATGAACCGGCACTGCTCTGGACCCATCCTGTAGAGCAGGCTTGCAATGATCCCGTTGATACAGACGCTCTTGCCTGAACCGGTTGTGCCCGCAAGCAGCAGGTGGGGCATCCCGGCCAGGTCAGCCACAAACGGTTCTCCACTGATGGTCTGCCCCAGAGCCAGCGGCAGCCTGTGACCTCCGCTGCTGAACACATCAGATTCCAGAACCTCCCTCAGATGGACTATCCGCGGTTGAGGGTTCGGTATCTCAACCCCGACGGCGGCCTTGCCCGGAATGGGCGCTACTATCCTGATGCGTTTGGCCCTCATTGCAAGTGCAAGGTCGTCCGCCAGGTTGACTATCTGGTTGACCTTTACGCCTGGTGCCGGCTTGATCTCGAAGCGCGTAATCACAGGCCCGGTCATCCACCCGGTCACCTCGGCCTTTACTCCGAATGAGAGGAGCTTCTCCTGTAGCAGCTCGGCTTCTTTTCTCACAGATGCCTCGTCGGGACCCATCTCCTCGACCGAGGGACTTGCGAACAGGCCTAGCGGAGGGGGCTCGTAATCCCCCTCATCGGCAGGCGGCCTCAACCGATCATCTACCTCCGGTTCCGGTGCCGGTGCCAGCGCCGCCGCAGGAGCCACATCCGGTTCGGGTTCAGCTTTCTCAACGCCGGAGAACAGGTCGGGCTCAGCAGGTTCCGCCACGGCCACAGCCTTCTGGCCCGCGGCTACTGCACGTGCCGCCTTCTTTTCACGGCGGGCGGCAGTAGCCGATCCCAGACGCTTTGCGATCCCTGCCGCGAAGGCGCCAATTGCCCCGAGGAGCCTTGATATCGCACTGAAAAACTTGATGAGGATGGATCCGGCGGCGCGTATAGCCCCGGCGACCCCACCCGCGACCTCACCCGGCCTCCATCCGAAGGCGACGATCAGGAAGAGCATAACGAGTCCCGCCCAGACCAGCGGCGCCCCGACCGGACCGATATAATCTCGGAGGAAGCCGGCCATTGACCCTCCAATCCGTCCCGCCAGGTCGTATGAGATACCCTCATCAACCAAGAAGTGCGGGAAGGCGAGAAGGATGGAAAGCAGAACCTGGATCCCCAGGATTTTCACCGAGAGTGCGACCAGTCCCCGGTCGACCGAGTGACGCAGCAGCCTCCAGCCCCAGAGAAAGATGATGGCGATAGTCAGCAGTGGTGGGAAACGACCCAGATCCCTGACCATGCCGTAAGCCAGCAGCGCCCCCAGCCTTCCCATCAGGTTCTTTGGCGCATCAATTGCCGAGTCGAAGGCTGCTGGAGGATCTGTCGGGCTGTAGGAGAGCAGGCTGAGAAGAAGAACCAGAGCGACAAGAAGGATGACTATGCCGAGGGCTTCCTGCCGGCGTTCACCCGATTTTCTCGAGCGATATCTCCTTCTGACCGTTCTGCTCATCTCTTATCTCTCCTGCTCCCTTTCGGGATTATTCCGAAGGGACGATGATGTAATCGCGCAGGACTGGAAGCACCGGCCAGGAATCAACGGCCGCACAAAGCGCAAGATCATCTCCAAACCCTTCACCATCCAGGTATCGCCCGTGAGCAGAGCGGCGAAGCAGCCGCAGAGGACTCCTGGTGGCCCGCTTGCCCAGCTCCAGGGCCACCCACGCTCCGTCATTTAATGGAAGCACTTCGTGGCCTGTATCTTCGACGTATCTGCGGAGAAGAAAGCCGGCACAGGCTGCGTCCTCGAGCGCGAAGCCGCCGTTGTTTCCCGCACACAGCAGAACCAACTCCTTCTCCCTTGCCAGCGCATCGATCACGCGTCCCACATTCACGTATCCACCAATCAAAACCCGGCTCGCGCCCCGGGCAGCAAGGATCGCACCCGAACCGTTCGTCGTGGCCAGCACCAGCAGCCTGCCCTTCACAGTTTCGGAGACGTACTCCGCGGGCGAATTGCCCAGGTCGCATCCCTCAACCTGGCGTACATCTCGTTCGGCGCACAGCAGTACATCATCCACGCCCAGTTTAACGACCAGTTCTGTTGCGGACTCCAGACTCCCGGAGGGAATCACACCCCGTGCGCCGTTGTGGAGGGCTGCCACTATCGTCGTAGAGGCCCGCAACACGTCGAGGACCACGACGGTCCGTCCCCTGACCGCCTCTTCCATCAGTTCCGAAGGTGTAAAGAAAACCCGGACTTCCATATCAAAAGCCTCGGGGTAGCGCTTTTTTCACTTACGGCTGCCGCCCTTGTAAAATGGTAGATCAACAACGGTTGCCGCTGCAAACCGGCCACGGCATTCCACCGAGAGCAGGGTCCCCTTCTCACTCAGCTCGGTAGGTACATATGCCATGGCTATCGGTGTACCTACAGACGGTCCCACGGTGCCGCTTGTGACGCGGCCCACCTCAGCATCTTCATTCATAACAGGATAACCCTGCCGAGGGAAAACCCTCCCTTCAAGCTCGAGCCCGACCAGGCGCCGCTTGAGACCCTCTTCCTGCAGCCGGCTGAGCGCTTTACGCCCGACGAATTCCCCTTTCCCCATCTTGACCGTCCATCCCATCCGCGCCTCCAAGGGATTGGTCTCCTCCCATATGTCGTTTCCGTAGAGGTTGTAACCTACCTCGAGCCTGAGGGTATCCCGTGCGCCGAGACCTATCGGCACGATTCCTGCTCCCGCTCCCTCCCCCATCAGAGCATCCCATACCCTCTTCATCTTTCCTTCTTCCTCTATGTAAATCTCGAATCCGTCCTCTCCCGTGTACCCGGTCCTGGAGATCACCGCCGGCACACCGGCCACCGTTCCGGTCGCGAACCAGTAATACCCTATCCTGGCCAGGTCTACATCGGTCAGAGGCTGAAGGACCGCCTCCGCCTCCGGGCCCTGCAGCGCCAGAAGACCGACCTCGTCGCTGCGGTCCCGCAGCTCCACCCCTTGAAAAAGGTGCTGCCGGAGCCATTCTAAATCCTTCAGGATATTGGAGGCATTCACAACCAGAAGGTAATGGTCTGGAAAGCGGTAGAGGGTCAGGTCATCGACAAGACCTCCATGCTCGTAGCAAAGACCGGTGTACTGGACCTGGAAAGTCTTGAGGGCCGCAACATCATTCGTGACCATTTTCTGTACGTAGTCGAACGCTTCGCTGCCCCAGACCTCGATCTCACCCATGTGACTGATATCGAAGATCCCCACTGCAGACCTGACCAGGCAGTGCTCCTCCTGGATGCTTCTGTACTGTACAGGCATCGCAAAACCGTGGAAATCAACGATCTTGGCGCCCAGGTCAACATGGGTATCAAATATCGGGGATCTTTTGGAATCCGATTGTCCAGACATCAGGTTTCTCTTGCCTTTCAACAGCCCCGGCTCATCCGTCGTCAGCTTCCACCGGACTCGCGATCTAAAGAACAGATTCCGGATGGGACCTAGTGCCCTGTCACGCAACAA
>JAGLTZ010000279.1 GCA_023135015.1 Candidatus Latescibacterota bacterium | reverse complement strand
ATATGCTACGCCTCCATCGCCTGTGTCGCCGATTACGACACCTGGCATGAATGGGAGGACTCGGTAACTGTTGAACTCGCCGTCAATAACCTGACGAAGAATGTTGATACGGCGAAGAAGATCATCGCCATTGCGGCATCGCACATCCCCCAGGAGCGGAGATGCGAATGTGCCACGGCGCTTGAGAAATGCATCATCACCGCACCCGACCTGATACCCGAGCAGATGAAGAAAGATCTCGCACCCCTGATTGGAAAATATGTGAAGTAATGGATGGCATACTCGCCCAGCTGGTAATCCTGTCGCATCATCTCGGTGATCCTTCGAGGGATTACGTAAAACTCAGCCAGGGCAATGTCTCTGCACGAGCAGATGAAAAATCCTTCTGGGTAAAAGCGAGTGGAACCGAGCTCCGCACGGCCGGTCCTGAATCGTTTGTTCGAGTCGACTTCGGCCGTGTCATGTCTATCCTGGATGAAGGCGACCTGAGCGAGGAGGAAGTCAGGCAGCATCTGGCAGACGCCACGCTCGATCCCCAACCGGCACCCGCCTCTTCACCGGTGCTCACCCCTTCCATCGAAACGATTGCCCATGCAATATGTCTGGAATTGGAAGGTGTCGATTTCGTAGGACACACCCACCCCCCCGTTGTCAATGTCCTGACCTTCTCGAGTGGTTTTCTAACGGTCGCAGAGGAACTGGGGCTTCTGAACGAGAATGGAACCGGCGGGCCTCCGCTGTTCGTGCCCCATGCCGACCCCGGCCTGCCCCTCGCTCGCCTCCTCATCATACACCTCAATTCATATCAGGATGAATACACCAGGCAACCGGAGATTATCCTGCTGCAGAACCATGGACTTATTGTTACCGGTTCCACTGCTGAAGATGTTGAGAACCTGACTGCACAGGCTGTGAAAATGGTTAGCATATTGCATTTGTAAACACTTCCTCACCGGCGGTATACCTCTGTAAAGACCTGTCGAGATAGAGATGGAGGCGCATCATGTTGAAACGACTTTCCGCATTTGGATTGACTGTCCTTCTGCTGGCTCTCAGTTGCGGTTGTGGCCAGAAATACACCGGTCCCCCGGCCGATCTCGTTGTCAGAAACGCCAGGGTTCTGACTATCGACAAGAGCCATCAAAGGGCGCAGGCGGTAGCAGTGATAGGTGAAGAGATAATCGCGGTTACCTCCAATAGAGCCATCAATCAGTACATCGAAGAGGGAACCACCCAGGTAATAGATGCGGGTGGCAGGCTTATGGTCCCCGGATTCAATGATGCGCATGCCCACTACGCCCCACTCAACCCTGACTATATCGAACTGCGTTATATCACCGACCCCGATATCATCACCGAGAGGGTCAGAGAAAGGGTCGCACAGGTCCGGCCGGGTGAGCTGATAAGTGGCGGCCACTGGGAACATGAGATGTTCGACAACAAGCAGTGGCCGACCAAAGAACTAATCGACGGTGTCGCTCCAGACAACCCGGTCGCTTTAAGCCGTGCAGATGGCCATTCCGTCCTGGTCAACAGCTACGTCCTGAGGGCCTCGGGCATAACGAACGATACTCCCGACCCGCCGGGTGGGGAGATACAGAGAGACCCCGTCACGGGTGAGGCGACGGGTATCTTCAAGGAGGCCGCAAAGGGTCTTCTGAATTACGGCGCAATACGCGTGAGGAGGACACCTGAAGAGCAAGCAGCCCGCGAAGCGCGTGGATGGGAGGCAATGCTGGAACTGACCCGGAGCCTGGGGGTCACGAGCATCCAGCATCCCGGAGGCGGGAACGCGGAAACGTACCAGAGGATAATGGATGAGGGAAAGCTGACGGTACGCGTTGACGTGGCAGGACGCTTGACAGCAGACGAAGAACAGCTGCAGCGGTACGCTGAACTCCTGCAGAGGTACCCCAGGGAAGGCAACTGGATACGTTTCGGAATGTTGAAAGGGTTTATGGACGGCACGCTCGGCTCGGCAACCATGATGGTCTTCGAACCGTTCGAGGACGAACCTGATAAGACCGGCCTGCCCCAGATGTCATATGAGGAACTGGAGCGCAGGGTACTGGCATCGGACAAGGCGGGATTTCAGATAGGCATTCACGCCATCGGCCCGAAAGCCAATAACTGGATCCTGAACGCCTTCGAAAAGGCCAGGGAGGTCAACGGGGTACGCGACAGCAGGCATCGTAGCGAGCATGCGCAGATTCTGATCGATGACGACATCCCTCGTTTCGCCGAGCTGGCCGTTATCGCATCGATGCAGCCCACCCACTGCATCACCGACAAGAGGTTCTGCGAAAAGCGGATTGGATACGAACGAAGCAAGGGAGCTTATGCATGGCGCCGGTTGCTGGATGCGGGCGCCAGAATCGCCTTCGGCACCGATTACTCGGTTGAGCCACTCGATCCACTGGAAGGGCTATACGCCTCGGTGACCCGTAAAGATCGCGCCGGTGAGCCGGGTGATGGCTGGTTCCCTGACCAGAAGCTGACCATGGAAGAGGCCATTGAACTCTACACGCTGGGTTCGGCTTATGTGCAGTTCATGGAGGATCGTAAGGGAATGATCAAGGTGGGGTACCTCGCCGATATGGTCATCTTCAATGATAACCTCCTGACTATCCCGCACGACCAGATTATGAAGTCACGGGTGGACTACACGATCGTCGGCGGGAAAGTTGTCTATCGACGAGAAGGGCAATAGTCCACCGGACTGCGGTGTAACCTGCAGCAGCCGGTAGATCGAGTAGATCGCTATCTGGGTCTTCGCGCCGTCCAGGTCCAGGTGTCGATGATGTCTCTCCCGGGCGTGAAGGCTTTCATAGTACAGGTTTCGCCTTCTATTTCGAACAGGCAGTAGTGGAGCACTGACGCGAAGACCTCTGAATACGGATTCTGTCTCTCAGCGTCCTCCTCCTTTTCGTACGACGGCGCACCACCCCCGCCTGTGATGATCACGGTTACGCCACCGGGGGGCTCCGACCGCTCATAGTCGTGGTCGTGGCCGGCTATAAAGGCCGTCGCACCGTACTTCTCGAGCAGGGGCATAATGACCTCTCTGCCCTCGCGGACGGGCCTTTCATCCGGCACGCCCTCTTCATCAAGACTGCCGTGGCCGGCGGAGGACCAGGAGGGATAATGCGTGAAGAAAAAAATGAACTTCGCCCTGGACCGGGATAGGACTTCTTCCAGCCACCCTACGTTTTCACTGCCCGCTGACCAGTCCTGCTGACCATCAATTCCGATCAGCAGCACGCCCATCTTCTCCTGGGACCAGTTCCGGGCCCTTCCGTCCTCCGCAGGAGCATACAGCAGCTCATCGAACAGAGGCGCACTGCGCTCATGGTTCCCGATTACGGCGTAGATAGGTATCCTGCTGAGCAGTGACCTGGCAGGATTCCAGAATTGTTCGTCCCATTCCCAGTCGCGCACTCCGGATGCGACCATGTCCCCGACATGGATGAACAGATCCGCCCCGCTGCCGGCAATTGCAGCTGCAACCACCCGCCATCTATCGGGGTATGTCCGGCTGTCACCCACGGCTACGAATCTGAGCCTGCCCTCATCGGGAACTGATGGTTGTACAAGATTTCCTACCACATGACCATCGCGCTCGGCTGAGACTAAATAGGTTTCTTTATCTTCAGTCCGGATGCGGGAGCGAGGGACACGAAACCGGTGGATAAGCCCCATCTCCGACTTTATTACGAGTTCCATTCGCTGTCTCTCGCCAGGCATGGCGGAGTCCTCGATACGGAAAACGGAGACCTGCGCCGGCATGTTGGTACGGCATGTGAGGCTGAAATAATCCCTGCCGAAGGCACCCAGGATCGGCCCCGTCTGAAATCTCAGGTCGCGGCTTTCCAGCGGCACCAACGACATATGTGGTGCAAACGTGAGGTTGTTCTCCCTGGAACTGTTCCTCACTGTTATCTCACCAGTGAGGACGTTCTGGCCTCTCTTCAGCAATTGAGCACTGATGGCCGGGAAAGTGCGGTAAGTCATCCCCTCGAGAGGCGTCTCGATCGTCTTTCCGTTGAGAGCAAAGCTCATCGTCTGATAGGACGCAATTATGCCATGGTTCAGTTCCAATACGGCATACGGCCAAGAGACGGCCGAAGAAGGATATATCGGATGATCAAAGTCGAAAGCCGCCTGGATCATGATCCGAGCGGTCTCGCGTGGGCCTACAATAGGCGGCTGCTGCGAATATGTTTCACCTCCGTCGGTGCTGTACTCGATAACGGAGTTCTCGAGCAGGTTGAAAGCACCGGTAGCAGCCGAACTCTGAGCCAGAACATCGCCACTAGCTGGAAGCAGAAGAATAAC
>JAGLTZ010000278.1 GCA_023135015.1 Candidatus Latescibacterota bacterium | reverse complement strand
AGGGCGGTTGGCAGAGACGGGTCGCGCGGATGAAAGCGCGCGTATCTGTCGCGATCTGATCAGAACCCATGCCGGTCCTGGGCAGGAGAACATCCGGATAGCCGCACTGACCATGCTGGTCTCGGCAGTGGGGGAGGCTGCACTGGTCGACCTCTTAAGGGCAGTCGAGAGCCCCAGTGTGGAAATCCGCAGCTCGGCGCTTCAGCTCGCCCGCTCCGTGCCCGGCCCCTCCGTCACGTTGGAGTGGCTGAGAATGCAGGTAAAGGCGTCGCCGGCCATACGGTCCGAAATCCGGACGATGTTGCTGGAGCGGAGCAGGGAGTACCCGGAAGCGGCCGTTGAAGTAGCGATCAGGGAGTGGGAGAGGATCGAGCAGCCGGTAGCCTGGGTTTCGATGGACAGCCTTGAGCTTGTCGAAGAGGGTTTCGAGTCCCTTTTCAACGGTATCGACCTCACTGGATGGGTGGGAGATAAGGCGGGCTATGTTGTCGAGGATGGAAGGATAGCAGTGGATCCTGAGATGCGCGATGGCGGCAACCTGTACACCGAAGGGGAGTACGGCGATTTCATCTTCCGTTTCCAGTTCAGGCTCACTCCCGGCGCCAACAACGGGTTGGGGATACGGGCACCACTGGAAGGGGATGCCGCATACGTCGGAATGGAACTCCAGATACTGGATAACGGTGCCGGGATGTATGCGAACCTCCGGCCCTACCAGTATCACGGGTCGATCTACGGCGTCGTTCCTGCCAGGCGGGGTTTCCAGAGACCGGTCGGTGAGTGGAATACCCAGGAGGTCATTGCCGACGGCCGGCATATTACAGTCATCCTGAACGGCGTGGTGATTGTGGATGCCGATATCGAGGAGGCCAGCACTCCCGCAACGATGGACGGCCGTGACCACCCAGGTCTGGAGCGGGAGAAAGGTCACATCGGGTTCCTCGGCCATGGCTCCCGGGTTGAGTTCCGTAATATCTGGATCAAAGAAATCAAGTAGTACCCATCCTGAATCCATCACAAGGTAGCGCTATTTGCTCGCCACGGGCCTTGGGCTGTCCTGGGTACTGACGTCGCCTTTTTTCTCCTCGCAACCTTACTATTCTACAGTACGTAATAGTGGGTGAGCGGCATGTGGGGTGGATTCTTGTGGGGATTTCCACTTCTGACAGCCTGAACAGCTGACACCCTCACCAGGATCGACAGATGAGTTCTCTTCTCCAGGATCTCCGACACAGCGTCCGGATGCTCGTGAAGAACCCGGGCCTGGCGATCACCTGCGTGGTAACGATCGCGCTGGGCATCGGTCTCACCACCACAATGTTCATCATCGTCAACGGCAGTCTCTACGAGCCACTTCCCTTCGAGGATTCCCGCGATCTCCGCTTCATCCTCAGGAACAACCCCTCCGAGGGCGCGGAGCAGATGCCCGTTTCGATCCACGACTTCACAGACTGGCGGAAGCAGCAGACATCGTTCGAGGATCTCGCGGCCTGGTATGAGGGCACCGTCAACTTCGTCAGCGAAGGAGACAATCCCATCCGGTATGACGGCGCGTTCATTACACCAAGCGCTTTTTCCGCTCTGCGGGTTCAACCCCTGATGGGCCGGATCTTCACCGAGGAGGAGAGATCGAATGATACGCAACCGGTGATCGTGATCGGGTATGACGTCTGGCAGACCCGGTTCGGAGGTGACCCGGAGATTCTTGGCAAAACCACCCGGGCGAATGGTGAGACCATGACGATCATAGGGGTCATGCCGGAAGGATTCGTCTTCCCCATGGAGCAGGACCTCTGGCTGCCCCAGAAGCAGGATCCCCTGGAGATTCCCCGGGACGACGGGGTCCCGCTGATGGTGATGGGTCGCCTGAAGGAGGGTGTTACCGACCGGCAGGCGACAGAGGAGTTCAACGCCATCGCCGTCAACCTGGCCCGGGAGTATCCCAAGACGAACGAAGGAGTCGGTATCCAGATAAAGAAGATGTCCGAGCTGATCATGGGAACCGACGGGAACCTCGTACTCCACCTGATGTTGGCCGCCACCTTCGCGGTGATGCTGATCGCCTGCTTCAATGTGGCGAACCTCCTGCTGGCGCGTGCCTCCCTGCGCACCAGGGAGATGGCGGTCCGCACCTCCCTGGGAGCGAGCCGGAGAAGGCTGATCAGACAGCTCATCCTCGAGGCGTCATCGTTCTCCACTGTTGGAGCGGTCATCGGCCTCATCCTCGGTCATATCGGCATCACGATCTTCATGCAGTACGCCCAGGGGACCGACCCACCCTACTGGTTCAGGTTCAACATCGATCTGAACGTGATCCTCTTCGTGACCGGGATGATGTTCCTCTCCACCCTCTTCGCGGGGATCTTCCCGGCGCTCCAGGCCTCGAGTCCGAACATCAGTGAAGTCCTCAAAGATGAATCGCGGGGCGCCTCGGGATTCCGCGTGTCGAGATTCAGCAAGGTCCTGGTCGTCTCCGAGATCGCCTTCTCGCTCGGCCTCCTTTTCGCGGCGGGGTTGATCACCAAGAGTGTCATGAACCTCAACCAGTTCGATTTCGGGATCGAAGGCGGGAACGTCATGACCGCGAGGCTCGGACTGTTCGAAGCTGACTATCCCACCGTCGAGAGCCGGACGCAGTTCTTCAAGGCGCTCCATTCCCGCCTGAACGAGATACCGGGAGTCTTCTCGGCATCGATCACGCCCTACCTGCCGGTGCGTGGCGCCGATGGGACCGATTTCATATTCGAGGGGGTCGATTATCCCCCCGACTCGGATTTCTCCTTCACCCGGCTCAAGCCGGTCACTCCCGATTATTTCGACACCTTCAGCATCGAGATCCTCCAGGGTCGTGATTTCACCGGGACCGACGTCGCCGGAGGACTGACGGTGGCAATCGTGAACCAGTCCTTCGTCGCGAAGTGGTCACCTGGAGAGAGCCCGATCGGGAAACGGGCCCGTGGTGCCACCGACGGACCTGATGATCCCTGGTACACCATCATCGGAGTTGTCGGAGATGAATGGACCGACACCGAGAACGAGGTTCCCGAGGTCGCGTACGTCTGTCTCTACCAGGCCGATGCCAATTTTGTCAGTCTGGCGCTGAAGACCGGCGGCGACCCGATCTCCTATACCTCGGCCATGCGTGAAGCGGTCAGGTCGGTGGATCACGATCTGCCGATCTACTGGGTGATGCCCATGAGTGAGGTGATCTTCGAAGTCACCTGGTTCTACGCGGTCTTCGGGTCGATGATCATGATTGCCGGATTCTTCGCCCTCTTCCTCGCCTCGGTGGGCCTATACGGCGTGATGGCGTTCTCGGTGAGCCGCCGGACCCAGGAACTGGGGATCAGAAGGGCTCTCGGCGCGCAGTCGGGCAACTTGGTGCGGATGATCCCCAAACAGGCCGCGGTACAGCTCGGAATCGGGGTAATCCTCGGTATTGGCCTCGCCTTCGCGCTGGCTCAAGGTGTCCGCATGCTCCTCTTCGGAGTCTCCCCGACCGATCCCGTCATGTTCGCGCTCATCGTCGTGATCCTGGTCGGAACCGGGACCCTGGCGTCGTTCGTCCCCGCCAGACGGGCAACCCGCATCGATCCGGTATCCGCTCTCCGGTATGAATGAACGATGAGTTGATATAGACTCGCCTGCGACCGGACCTGGTTCACACCGCATGAAATCAGCGTTTGCGGCATTTGTCTTTCTTTCGCCTGTTTACTTCCCGAATCGCTGCTGATCAATATTATTGTCAGTAAACGCCACTCAGTTGTGACAAACCTCGTGTTTATAAGGTTGGATGGAGTTTTGGCGAGTGACAGGACAGGAGGTGAATTCACTTGTGAATATTATCAAATAGTTGTTAACTAACCAGTTAGTTAATACTAATCCGGAGATACCGGGGAAAGTTTGTATCTAATTGCCTGTTGAGGTCACAATGCC
>JAGLTZ010000277.1 GCA_023135015.1 Candidatus Latescibacterota bacterium | reverse complement strand
ATTCGACGTGATCACTACCATAGGCCAGATGGAATTTATAACTCCCGAAGAAATCGCCAGGTCCGTTATCCGGGAGATACAGGGAGGCAATACCGGTTACGACATAGTCTCGGCCCTCGACATGTCAGTGATGGGACCGACATATCGTGCGGGAGCCATCAGGGAAGCCGCCCTGAAACGCCTGAGGGAGCTTGAGGAAGAACACGGTATACGCTCGGTCGCATTCGAAGTCCTGGGCCCGCCCCGCCTCAGCAAGCTCCTGTACGAGGCGGAACTGCTGCGCCGGACCGCCATCACACTGCGTGAGGTCGCCGTGAAGAAGCCGGAGGTGCTCGTATCCGGTTGCCTTGAGCTTATCGAAAAGGACCCGGAACTGTGCAGCAACATCATTTCCATCGGTATTCCGATACTGCTCCCCGACGGACGCCTGCTGAGGGGGCCGACGATCAAGATCCCGACGGCCCGAGGCAGGGCCAGCGAACCCGTGGACGATGCCAGGATAGAGCAGTGGGCGAACGGTGGATGGGTCGATCTTCGGGAGGAGAATATGGCGCACTGGCAGCAGCGCGCACGTGCGATAATAGAGGAAGTGGAAGCTGTTCCGGAAGGTGACACAAGCAGCAAGTATCACCACGAAAGAGCATATTGGGCACTTGACCAACCCCTTGATATCGGAAAGACGGTTGGCTGGATCTTTATCAGGGAGGATGAAGGGGAACGGATGAAGTAATGGTGGGGGGAAATGGCCTGATCATTGCCATTGATGGCCCGGCAGGCTCTGGAAAGAGCACTACGGCGCGCCTTCTGGCCGAGCGGCTCGGATACCTGTATATAGACACAGGCGCGATGTACAGGGCGGCTACTCTGAAGGTTCTACGTGAAAATGTGGATCCGGGGGACTTAGCGGAAGTGGCCAAGGTGGTGAGGTCGTGCGAAATCAGACTGATTTCTGATGAAGGTGGAATGCGTGTGCTGCTTGACGGCGAGGACGTTTCTGACGAGATTCGTACGCCAGAGGTTACCCTCCATGCATCCGCGGTATCAGAGGTCCCTCATGTTCGGGAAGTCCTTGTCGACGCTCAGCGTGCCATAGGCGAGCGGGGGGGAGTCGTCCTGGAAGGGCGCGATATAGGAACTGTTGTATTCCCGGATGCCGACCTGAAGATATACCTGGAAGCCGATCTCCAGACCCGCGCCGAAAGACGCCTTGTTGAGCTATGGGTGATGGGTAGGGAGATCACCGTGGAAGAAGTGGCCTCCGATGTACACAGGCGCGATGCCCACGATTTGAGCCGTGAGCATTCGCCATTGCAAAAAGCGGCAGATGCCGTAGTAGTTGACACATCAAACCTGACGATAGAGGAGCAGGTCGATAGAGTAGAAGCGCTTGCCAGAGAGCGCATTAAGAAACCTTAAACCTGGTCGGCTGTACTGATCAGCACGGGTCCGCCGACGGCGCCCCCAGCTGAGGCAGACCGTTAGTTGTTCAAGGAGACCATTAACCCATGCCGGAAGATTCCACCGAAACAACAAACCCCGCCGGAGAAAACGCTGCTGTTGAAAGCAGCATGCTTCCCCCGGAGGATGAACTCGAAGCCCAGGAATATACGCCCGAACAGTATGAAGAAATGATGGCGCTCTACGACGAGACGCTGGCCGATATAGACGAGGGCCAGATTGTCACAGGCGTAGTGCTGACCATCGAGGATAGAGACGTTATCGTCGATGTGGGCTTCAAGAGCGAAGGTTCCATACCGATAGATGAATTCGGAGGCGTCGAATCTGTGTCGATCGGCGACAAGGTCGACGTATTCCTGGAAAACATCGAGAACCAGGACGGCCAGATCGTTCTTAGTAAGTCGAAGGCCGACTTCATGAAAGTCTGGCACAAGATCAAGGATGCCTACGATTCAGGGGAAGTCGTAATAGGACGGCCCAGCAGGCGCATCAAGGGTGGGCTCATGGTCGACCTGATGGGTGTCTCCGCCTTTTTGCCCGGTTCACAGGTGGCGTTGAGGCAGGTCCGTGACTTTGATCAGTTCATTGAACGTCCAATACGCCTGAAGATTATTAAGATCAACAAGAACCGCCGGAACATCGTGGTAAGCCGCCGCATGGTTCTGGAAGAGGAACGGGCGCAGATGCGCAAGGAGGTCTTGACGAACCTGAGCAGAAACCAGATCCGTGAGGGAACGGTCAAGAACATCACTGACTTCGGCGCATTCATCGATCTTGGGGGTGTGGACGGCCTTCTTCACATAACAGATATGTCGTGGGGCCGGGTGAGCCATCCCGGCGAGGTGGTAAATATCAGTGATGTCGTGCAGGTGAAGGTGCTCGATTACAATGATGTAAAAGATCGGATCAGCCTCGGTTTGAAGCAGCTGCAGCCATACCCGTGGAAGGGTGTTGAGGAGCGCTATCCGGTCAATGCGAAAGTGATCGGTAAAGTTGTCTCCATTACCGATTACGGGGCGTTCGTGGAATTGGAGGAAGGTATAGAGGGCCTCGTACATATCAGCGAAATGTCGTGGACGCAGCATGTACGCCATCCCTCAAAGCTGGTAAATATTGCGGACGAAATAGAAGTCGTAGTGCTCAGGGTCAACGCCGAAGAAGAGAAGATCTCTCTGGGGTTGAAGCAGACCGAACCGGACCCTTGGGAGACCCTGGAGGTCAGGTTCCCCGTAGGCAGTAAACTGGAAGGGAAGGTGCGCAACCTCACCAACTTCGGCGCCTTTGTTGAGATTGAGTCCGGGATCGACGGTCTTGTGCACATCAGCGACATGTCGTGGACTAAACGGATCCGTCACCCCTCGGAGATGCTTTCCAAGGGGGATGAAATCGAGGTAGTCGTCCTGAGCATTGACAGGGAACAGAGGCGTATTTCGCTGGGGCACAAGCAGGCATTGCCCAACCCGTGGGAGGACCTGGCCGAGCAATTCAAGCCGGGCACAGAAACGACCGGCAAGATCGCTCGACTTATTGACAAGGGAGTAATTGTGGATCTCCCAAGCGATGTGGAAGGGTTTGTACCCCTGCAGCACCTGGGCCGCGAGGATCTGAAGACCGCCGAAGAGGCATTCAACGAGGGAGACGAATTACCTCTTACTGTGATCGAATTTGATCGCGAGGGCCGGAAAATTGTTCTCTCTGTAACTGAATATTTCAAGAGTAAGGACAAGAAGGAGCAGAAGGCCTTCCTCAAGAAACACGAGAAACGCGAGATAACCCTTGCCGACCATAGCGGTGCTGAAGATTTGGCCGACCTGAAGGAACACCTTGAATCCGAAGGGGAAGAATCGGAAGAAGAGGCAGTCGAGCCTGCAGAGGCCG
>JAGLTZ010000276.1 GCA_023135015.1 Candidatus Latescibacterota bacterium | reverse complement strand
AAAAATGCCACCCGGTGACATATGCTGTTCACGGTCCTCATATCGTGCGTGACAACAACAGCGGTCGTCTTCAGTCGCTCCACCAGTTCGGATATCACTTCGTCAATCACCGCCGACATGATGGGATCCAGCCCTGTAGTCGGCTCATCAAACAGCATGATCTCGGGGTCCATGGCCACCGCGCGTGCCAGGCCCACACGCTTCTTCATCCCCCCGCTCAGCTCGCTCGGCATTCTTTTCTCTATGCCGTGCAAACCAACCATGCTCAGGCATTCGGCAACCTTGCTATCAACCTCCGATGCCGACAGCTCAGTGTTATGCACGAGGCTGAGAGCAACATTCTCCGCTACCGACATACTGTCAAAAAGTGCGGAAGACTGGAAGAGCATCCCGAATCGCTTCCTTGTCCGGTAAAGTTCCTCTTGGCTCATAAGGCCAAGATCCTGGCCGTCAATCAGCACGCGCCCATCATCGGGCCACATCAGCCCTATCACGTGTTTGAGAAGCACACTCTTGCCGCAGCCGGAGCGGCCCACAATGCCTATCGTTTCGCCGGGCGGAATATTCAGGTTCACATCACGCAGAACCGGGCGTCCCCCAAGATTCTTTCTGAGTCCTTCGATACTTATATTGCACCCCCTCCCCTCAGGAACACCTATGCCTGCACCGTTGGTCATCAGAGCATTATCTCTGCGATGATGTAGTCAAAGACTAGAATCAGGACTGCGGCGGTAACCACCGCATTGATAGTTGCCTGCCCCACACCCTCGGCGCCACCCCCGGCACGGTATCCGAAGAAGATACCGGACAGGGCTACGATTCCGCCGAAAATCAGCGCCTTTGTCTGGTTGATTACAACATCGTACATGGCAAACAGCATCTTGACACCGTTGAAGAACGTCGCTGTCGATATATCAATCAGGAAATGAGATACGATATAACCGCCGAAGATTGCAACGACAGTGGAAACAAGTACGAGGACCGGCATCATGAACAGGCCGGCGAAGAACCGTGGCGCCGCCAGGAACCAGATGGGATCAATGGCCATGGTTTCCATAGCGTCTATCTGCTCGGTGACCCGCATCGTGCCCAACTCGGCTGCGATACTTGTGCTGACACGTCCGGCGACTATCAGTGCGGTGAGCACCGGCCCGAGTTCCAGGATGACAGCTTTCCCTATCGCAGCCCCGATCAGCGAAAGAGGGGCGTAATCCTGCATCTGGTAACCTGCCTGCGCGGCAGAGACCGCTCCGGTGAACAGGCTGGCGAAAATAACCAGTGGCAGACTTCGCAGTCCGATCAAATCCATCTGCTCGATGAGCAGTCTGGGACGGCGCAAAAGGCGGGGGAGACGGCTGATTATCTCAAACACCAGTATGACCAGCTGACCGATACCTATAAATAACTGTACCACCTTTTGGCCCAGATATTCGACGGCGCGTATCGGTGGCGGTTCCCTTCGCAGCTTCATATCAGAAGGGAGCTTCCGTGGTTATGGCCTCCGGGGCGAGGTTGTCGAACCGGGCATACTCGCTGTGGAACATGAGGGGCACCACACCGATAGGGCCGTTGCGCTGCTTACCTATAATCAGTTCCGCCTGCCCATGAACCTCCGGTTTATCCCTTTGGTAATATTCCTCCCTGTACATAAATAGAACAACATCGGCGTCCTGCTCCAGGGCTCCTGACTCGCGGAGATCGGACAGCTGTGGACGTCGGTTACCGCCGCGCGTCTCGACAGCCCTGCTCAGCTGGCTCAAGGCAACCACCGGAATGGCCAATTCCTTGGCCAGTGCCTTCAACGCGCGGCTTATCATCGTGATCTCTATCTGGCGGCTTTCCGCCCTGGGTCCGGTCATCAGCTGGAGATAATCCACTATGACGAGGCCGATATCATGCTCGGCCTTCAACCTACGGGCCTTAGCCCGGAATTCAAGCACGCTGAGTGATGCCGAGTCGTCTATGTATACCTTGGCCTCGGCCAGACGCCCCACACTCATCGATAGTTTCTGCCAGTCTGTGGGAGGCAATCGGCCAGTTCTTACCGCATGTATGTCGAGACGGGCTTCAGAGCAGAGCATGCGCTGGGCGAGCTGGTGTGCGCTCATCTCAATACTAAAGAATGCGACAGGAATTTCTCCTTCGACCGCTGCATTGCGCGCCACGTTGAGGGCAAAGGCTGTTTTACCCATACTGGGACGCCCGGCGATGATGATCAGATCGGAAGGCTGCAGACCGGCCAGTTTTTCATCCAGAAGGCTGAACCCTGTCGGGACCCCCGAAAGACCACCCTTACGTTGGTGGGCTTTCTCGATCAATTCGAACGTGGTGTGAAGCACCTCTTCTAGCGTCCGGGCCCCGGTACGCAGCCTGCGCTCAGATAGGCCGAAAATGGTCTGCTCAGCTCTGTCCAGAAGGTCGACCGCCTCCTCACCCGTATCGTACGCATCCCCGACCACGCCGGTCAGGGCGTTTATCAGCTTTCGCTTAATCGCTGATTCCAGAACGATCCGAGCGTAGTGTTCGACATTTGCGGTTGTCGCTACTTCATCCAGAAGCTCTGTCAGGTAGATCTCGCCCCCTGCAGCCTCCAGATTACCGGCCGACTTCAGCTCTTCGCGGACCGTAACCAGGTCGGCGGGTTCGCCCTTTTGATAGAGGGCGATTATACTATCGAAAACCCTGCGGTTGGAATCCCGGTAGAAACACGTTTCGTCGAGGAACTCTATAATCTTTGCAATCGCTTCCTCCCCGAGCATCATCGCACCCAGTACCGCACGCTCGGCTTCCAGCGCCTGTGGTGGTATCCGCTGTTCCTGGGGTGTCCCACCCTTACCTGCACGTGCGGAGTTCGTCACATCCCCATCTCCTCATCATGGATCTGACGCAGGAGCTTGACATCATCCCACGTCGGTTTCTTCCAGTGCGGGTTCCTGAGCAGGGCTGCCGGGTGATAGGTCACAACAAGCGGCCTTCCCTGGTAGCGGTGGACCACGCCCCGCAGTTTACCCAGCGGCGCCTTGGTGCGGAGCAATGTCTGTGCTGCGATCCTGCCCAGAGCACAGATAACCGCCGGTTGTATCAGCGCCATCTGCCTGTGGAGGTACGGCTCGCAACCCTCCACTTCACCCGGCAGTGGGTCCCTGTTTCCGGGTGGACGGCACTTCAAGATATTGCCGATATAGACATCTTCGCGTACGAAACCGATGCTTTCAATGATTCTGTTAAGCAACTTGCCCGCACGCCCCACGAACGGCTCCCCCTGCATATCCTCGTCGTGACCCGGTGCCTCCCCTATAAACATGAGCGCAGCATCAGGACTGCCCGCGCCGAACACGTAATTCGTCCGGGTCTGCCCAAGAGGGCATTTGAGGCAACCCGAAGTTTCTTCTTCCAGCAGCCTCAGCAGAATCTCACGTTCGCCGGATTTTTCAGGAACTGTGCACGTCATTGAGTCGGGGATCCCGACCGGATCCACATCCTGCCTGGGAGGCCTTCCCTCCCAGGGAAGCGGCCACTCCTGAATTATCGGCTCAACGTCGAAGAGTATCGCCGTCTGGAAGGCCTGATCGTCCCCCTGGACGTGAATTGGCTGCTTTGTTGAATCCTTCCGATATGTGGGTTCTGCCTCCTGCACCGAAGCCTCCTCCTCCTCAGGCTGAGGACTGGTATTTTCGCCCCCATCTGGAGCGACGGAGGCAGAAATCAGCTCTTCTCCCTCTGCTTCGATATGATGTCGAAAAAATCGGGCGCTATCGGCCAACCATTCTGGCGGGTGCTCACCCACTTCGGATGTTCAGTGTATATGCGTGGATTGCATCGAGCAGCCGGTGAGCAATCTGCTCC
>JAGLTZ010000275.1 GCA_023135015.1 Candidatus Latescibacterota bacterium | reverse complement strand
CGGGGGGGGGGGAAGCCAGGGAGGAGACATTGGAACGCTACCGACGGGCAGTGGCTATGGGAGAGGGTCTGCTGGAGGAGCGGCAACAGGCCTGGGCCGGGGGGCCGGCGATCGCCAATCTGGAGCTGCCCCGGCCACAGCTTGAAGAGGCCTACCGGTGGGCGGTCAGCTCTCTGGTGGACGGTCACCAGTACACTCCGGGGCTGGGCACAGGACTGGTGGCCGGATTCGGCCCTACCGGAAACGGCTACCGCCCCGGCTTCTCCTGGTATTTCGGGGGAGATACGAGCATCAACTCATTCGGGCTTGTGGCCGCAGGTCAGGGCCAGGTGCTCTCGGACGCATTCCCGTTCCTGGAGAGGTTCCAGAGAGAGGATGGGAAGATGATGCACGAGCTCAGTCGCTCGGCCCCGCTGCTCGACTGGTTCGGCGCCTACCCCTACGCCTTCATCCACGGTGATACTACGCCTTTCTATATTGTGGCCCTGGCTAACTACTTCCGCTGGACAGACGACCGGGAACTTCTGGGCAGATCATGGCCTCACCTGCTGAAGGCGTATGATTTCTGCAGGTGGGCGGATGAGGACGGCGACGGTCTGATGGATAACTCCAGGGCGGGGCTGGGGGCCTCTGAGCTGGGCAGCCTCCGGGAGGGGCTCAAAACCGGGGTCTTCATCTCTACCGTCTGGACACAGGCGCTGCAGGATCTGTCCTACCTGGCCCGTGCGGTGGGTGAGACGGAGAGGGTGGCAGTCTTCGAAGCAGAGCACGAGCGGGCGAAGGCGCGGATGGCCGAGCTCTTCATCGACCCTGTCACACGCACGCTCAACTTCGGTGTCTCGGTCAGCGGGGAGCCCAAGAACGACGCCACTGCCTGGGCGACTTTCCCGATTATCTTCGGACTTATAGAAGGGGAGGCGGCCGATAACACGCTCGACATGGTGGCCTCAGCCTCAATCACCACTGACTGGGGCACCCGCATGCTCGCCGAGGACAACCCTTTCTACGATCCGGTGGGCTATAACAACGGTGCCGTATGGCCATTCCTGACCGGCTATGTGGCCATGGCCGAGTATGCCGCGGGCAGACGTTACTCCGCTTATCAGCACCTGTGCCAGGTCGCCCGGAACACTTTCATTGACGCCCTTGGCCGCCACCCGGAGGTGATGTCGGGGGACTACTTCGCCGTTCTGGAAACGAGCGTACCTCATCAGCTCTTCTCCTCCAGCCCTATTCCTGCAAACCTTATCCGTGGAGTGATCGGGCTGGATCTGGACCTGCCAGCCAACACTATGACCGTTCGCCCCCAGCTGCCCGGCGGGTGGCCCGGGGTGACACTGGAGGCCTACCCCGTCGGGAACGGGGAGACCATCGACCTGGAGATTAGCAGACGGTTCGATGAGGGGCGAGTCGGCTATAGCCTTAGGGTTGCGGGACCCGAGGGGCTCAGGGTGGTGTTCGCTCCCCGGCCCGCTCCGTTGGAGCGTTTCGGTACAGGGGGGGCGCCCGAGATGGTTGTGGGTGCAGGTGGTGAAGCGAGTCTGGCGGTCTGGGGACGTCCGGGTCTCGATCTTGTAATCGATGAGCTCTCATGGGGGAATGTTGCTGAAGGGCCGGTCCACAGCGTGCCCCGTGAGGGGGATCCACCTGTTGGTCTGCGGATCGTAAGAGTGGAGGAAAAGGATAGAAGCACGGTCGAACTCACCCTGGAAGGGCGGGAAGGGTATGTCTACCGGCTTCCAATCGAGAGTGCGCGTCCCTTCGTGGCCGAGGCCCCTGCAGACGCACCCGCTGTTGTAGTAACGGAGTCGGAAGGATATCCGGCCCTGCAGTTTACGGTGACACCCGGGTTGGGCGATAGCGTCGGTGTAGACGACTACCGGAGGTTCACTCTGGTGATACGGCTCCGATGATGCGGTGGATAGAAAGGGCACGGCTGCGTGCTGTATAATGAGGATATGATAGCTGTGAAAGCGATCGACAGGCGCAAATTCCTCCGCAGCAGCATCGCGGCCGCGGCTTCGATTACTATTGTGCCTTGCTCGGTGCTCGGCCGACAGGGCTACACAGCGCCAAGCGATGAGCTGACCAAGGCGATTATCGGTGTCGGCGGAATGGGGAAAGGGCACATACACTACGAAGGGTCGAGGCTGCTTGCAGTCTGCGATGTCGATGAACTGCACCTGCAGGAAGCGCTCGAAAGAGCCGGTCCCGGGGTAACGGGGTACAGGGATTTCCGGGAAGTACTCGCCCGCCCCGATATCGACATCGTCCACATTGCCACACCGCCGCACTGGCACGGCCTGATTGCTATCGCCGCTGCCGAGGCTGGTAAGGATATCTGGTGCGAGAAGCCGATGACCCGAACGATTGGAGAGGGTCGGAGAGTGGTGGAGGCCGTTCAGAGAAACGGAAGGATCTTCCGCCTGAACACGTGGTTCAGGTTCAGGTCCCGATTCTACGGGATGGAAACTACGGTCAAAGAGATCAAGAAGGTGGTGGAGAGCGGTATGCTGGGGTGGCCGCTCAAAGTCACCGTCAGCGGAGTCACGGGATTCGACTGGAAGTTCTACTGGAGCGGGAAGCCCAATCTGGTTCCCGAGCCGGTACCGGAGAACCTCGACTACGACATGTGGTTGGGCCCCGCTCCCTACAAACCTTATCACCCGCACCGGGTACACCAGTCTTTCAGAGGGTACTGGGACTATGACGGGGGCGGCCTGGGGGATATGGGCCAGCACTACCTCGATCCGGTCCAGTACCTGCTGGGCAAAGATGATACCAGTCCCGTCGAGGTGGATATCGATGCGCCGCAGCAGCACCCGGACGCTGTGGGGTCGTGGCGAAGGATTGTGATGAGGTATTCCGACGGCTGCGAGATCGTCCTGGATGGGGAGGGGAGGGACTCGGACGCGGCATACCTGGAGGGGCCGGACGGTAAGCTCTTCAAAGGATTTATCTCCGATATCCCGAACTTCGAAGAGGAGGTCGGACGTCTTCCCGATCCCGAGCCCCTACTCACAGATTTCCACGAGGCGGTCAGGACTCGCCGGAAATTCGCGCTGAACGAGGCGAACGCACACCGTTCCTGTTCGATGGTCAACCTGGGAGTGATTGCACTTCGTTTGAGAAGGAAGCTGCGATTCGATCCCCTAAAGCAGCGGTTTATCGGCGATGAAGAGGCGAACCGCCTGATCACCCAGCCCATGCGCGCACCGTGGCATCTGTAGGGATATGAAGATGAATCGTGAATATATAGATGTATGCAGGACCACTGCCCCGGCGGTTCTGGTCCTTATGTGCCTCTGCGGATGTTCGATGATAGGACATGCCTATCGCCCCGATCCCGCAGTGGAGGAGATTATCCTCGAGATGCCGGCTGACGATATCGCACTGGAGGGTGTACTCAGTGCCAGGCTGGTCGAACTTGGTCCGGCCGCAATGCTGGATGTCTGCATGATGCTCACCCCGCCAGGAAAAGGTGACGATACGCACGCCAGGTACGCCCTGAGCGGGCTTGCAGGCCATGTGCACAGACCCGGCGCTGAATCTGAACGGTCAATGTATGCCGGCGTCCTGATCACGGCCCTTGAGGAGGAATCCGACACTGAGGTAAAGGCTTTTCTCATCCGGCAGCTCCAGCGGGTGGGCAGGGATGAGGCGGTAACCCCGCTCGGAAGGTACCTGTCGGATGACAGTCTGTGCGAGCCAGCGACCCAGGCCCTGCTGGCCATACGGACAAAGGAGGTTGAGGGCGAGCTGCTGAAGGCCCTGGAATCGGCCAGCGAGAAGAACCGAGTCACGATCGTCAAGGCGCTGGGTGAAGTGCGCAGCAAGGCCGCTGCGCATGAGATCCTGAAATACACGGCCAGCGGTAACGATGACCTCCGGGAAGCTGCGCTGTTTGCGTTGGCCAACATCGGTCCGGTCTCCACTGAGGCGCTGCTGGCAGATGCAGCCCGGACCTCATCAGCTTTCGACAGGGCAAGGGCGGTGTCGTATCAGCTTCTCTAC
>JAGLTZ010000274.1 GCA_023135015.1 Candidatus Latescibacterota bacterium | reverse complement strand
TGACGGTAGTTATAGAGTCCGGTCAGGCCGTCGGTGATCGCCTTCTCCCTGATGGCCTGCTCTTTCCGGCGGTACCGGGCCGTGAGGTCGGTACCGATACCTGCGGAGATATACAGCATGGCGGCCAGGGCGAGCATGAAAGCTCCTATGTATCGTATATTCTCGAAGTTCTCCTTCGGCCCGACGATCAGATCCAAAACCCTGTAAAGGCCCACATGCTGGAGGATTTGCATATCGAGCGATTCTATTATGACCGGCTGGTACTCCAGGTAACACATGGTGGCGAAGAGGCCCAGAGCCAGCGTGGCGTGCAGGAAGGTCTCCGCGCGGCTCAGCAGATAGGAGGCGGTAATCGTGTGGAAGATATAGAAGAGAACAAACGGGCTGTCGATACCACCCGTGAAGTGTACCAGGAAGGTCAGCGCCACCAGGTCGAGGTCGATCTGTACTATGGCTGACCTGTAGAGCGCTCCCAGGCCCTTTACATCCAGCTTTTTGCGCTCCAGGAAGTAGAAGTCGATCTCGAACGCCACGTTGTAGAGGGCCATTGCGACCAGAACAAGACCTGGCGGAATCCTGCTGAACTGGAAATCGCCTATCTCGGATGCAAGCCAGGTCGTCACCAGAAGTGCCACGATAGCGAACCATCGCATGCGCATCAGCAGATATACACGCTGGAGATAATCGGAGCGCTGGTGTACTACGGTCTCCGGCTCCTCGTCCTGCACGAGCAGACCGTCGAGGAGAGTTTCACGCTCCATGGTATTCCTGAAGACTCCTCACCTGCAATATCCCTTCCCTGAGGGCCCGGATGCCATCAACGGCCGCCGCGGCCCCCTCCATAGTAGTGATACAGGGAACCCCGCGTGAGACAGCTTCGGTACGTATCGATTTGTCGTCGGCACGTGGTGCCCGCCCGAGGGGAGTATTGATAATGAGATCGATCTCCCCGTTCTTGATACGGTCTACAACATGCGGACGTGGTCCCTCTCCTACCTTGTATACATGTATCGCCCCTACACCCGCAGCTTCAAGATGCTTCGCAGTCCCTTCGGTGGCTACAATTTCGAACCCCATCTCGGTCAGCTGGCTCGCTACCTCGAGAGCGGCAGGTTTGTCCGGGTCTGATACGCTCAGAAAAACTGTCCCGTCGACCGGAAGCTGGTTACCGGCGGAGGCAAACGCCTTTGCAATCGCCAGGCCGACGGAGCCGGAGGAACCCATCACCTCCCCCGTGCTCTTCATCTCCGGGCCCAGAATGGTATCTGTTCCGGGGAATTTCATGAAGGGAAACACAACAGCTTTCACAAAATAATCAGACACCTTCGACTCTCCGCCGATCCCAAGTTCATCCAGTGTCCTGCCGGCCATCACCTTCGCCGCGACTTTCGCCCAGGGAACACCAGTGGCTTTGCTGACGAAAGGGACCGTCCGGCTGGCGCGCGGGTTGACTTCGAGCACATATACCCTGCCGCTCTGCACGGCATACTGCACATTGATCAGACCACTCACATCCAGCGCCTCCGCAAGCCGCACGGTGTAATCTGAAATCGTTTCCACAGCCTCATCGGGAAGCCTGTAAGGTGGTAGCACACAGGCCGAATCGCCCGAGTGAACGCCCGCCTCCTCGATATGCTCCATGATGCCGGCGATCACCACCCGTTCACCATCGGCCACCGCATCCACATCCACCTCGGTGGCGCCTTCGAGGAAGCGATCGATTAGCACCGGGTGCTCGGGGCTGGCCTTTACCGCCGTGAGCATGTACGTCTCCAGGTCGCGCTCATCGTAGACGATGGCCATCGCTCTGCCCCCCAACACGTAGGATGGCCTGATGAGGACCGGGTATCCGATCTGCCGGGCCACCTCAAGCGCCCCTTCGACGTCGGTGGCGGTTCCATCGGCGGGACGGGGAATCCCCAGCTCTTCCAGCAGCGCGCCGAACCGCCGGCGATCCTCGGCCAGGTCGATTGATTCGGGGCTGGTGCCTATTATCGGCACACCGGCCCTCTGCAGATCGAGGGCCAACCGCAACGGCGATTGCCCGCCGTACTGGACAATCACCCCCTCCGGCTTCTCTGTCTCTACGACGTGAAGGATGTCTTCCAGCGTGAGAGGCTCGAAATACAACCTGTCGGACGTGTCGTAGTCGGTCGAGACCGTCTC
>JAGLTZ010000273.1 GCA_023135015.1 Candidatus Latescibacterota bacterium | reverse complement strand
CCGTAGTCCTCCACCAGACCGGCTCGCACTTTCAGACTCATCACCAGGTTCCACCAGGCAGGAAAGTAAAACGACTGGTTCAGATCCCACTTCACATACTGTTCGTCGCCTCCCAGCGGGCCCCCGGCCACCTCGAAACGGGTACTGTTCACCGAGCCCCTTGATGGAAACTCCGGCCGGTCGCGTGAATCCCGCATGATCGTCCACGAGAGGGAGGAGTTTCTGATCGGCCAGTCGTAGCGGCGCAGGTCGAAGGCGGCGCTGGGATTGTAGTTGCTGGCAAAGTCGTAGAATGTGGTATCCTCGATCCGGTACCCGATGCTGGTCCTGAAGTAATCGTCCGGCCACCTCAGTCTGCGACCGAGGCGTAAGCCGAACCCCTCCCTCTTCTGCTTGTAGAAGATATTCCAGAAAAGCTGGGACCTGTAGACGTTGAATCCCACCAGGGTGGGTGTGTTAAACAGCCACGGTTCGGTGAACCCGAACTGTATCGTGCGCCGGATCCGCCCGAAGTCCCAGGTGAAGTCGAGCTGCTGACCATTCCCGAACAGGTTTGGCAGCATCAGCCCGATATTGCCTATGATCCCGTCCCGCTCGCTATACCCCGCCCCGAACATGGCCTGGCCGGTCGGCCTCTCCGTGACCTTTATCGTAACGTCGATGTTACCATCCAATGTAGGTGTCGGGGGTGGATCGAGTTCGACGTTGTTGAAGTAATTAAGGGCCATCACCTCTCTTAGTGAGCGCTCGAACAGGTCGCGTGAGAATAGGTTCCCCGGCTTCAGCAGCAGCTCCCTGCGGATGACGTGCTCTTTGGTCCTGGTATTGCCGGTTATGAAGATATGGGCGACATGCGCCGGCTCCCCTTCTGAGACATGCATCTCGATATCTACGAAGGTGCTGTCGAAACTGGGGTCGGTTTGGAGGTTGGAGTATACGTACCCCTGCTCGAAATAGAGGCCCTGCACCAATGCTATCGTCTCGCTCAACTTGGCCTCGTTGAACGGCTCCGGCGGGCGGACAGTCACGACCGCATCCACCTCCGACTGGTCCAGCAGCTCGATTCCTGTCCATGTCAGGCTGCGCAGGATGTACTGCTGGCCCTCCTCCACCGTAAGGAAGAGGGTTATATTCCTTTCCCTGCGGTCGTAACCCAGGCTGTCGGATACCACCTTCGCATCCCAGTAGCCCGCCTCACGGTAGCGGGCGGCGATAAGCTGCTTATCGTCTTCGACCTTCTTGCGGTCGTAATCACCCCTGCTGAAGAATAAAAAACCGGTGCCCGTTTCCATCACGCGCCGGATCTGCCGGTCGCTGAGCACCTCGTTGCCCAGGATTACAATGCGGTTGATACCCAATTTCGGCCCCTCATCGACCGACACGATCAGGTTGACCCGTGTGGAATCGGAATCGACAGGCATAACCTCGGTATCGATCTCGGACCTCAGGTACCCCTCCTCCCTGTATTTGAGCTGAATTCTCTCTACAGCCTGCGCCACGCGGCTGGGACCCAGCGGGATCCCTTCACGCAGCCCGCTGGCATTAAGGAGATCCTTCCGTTTCAATTTCCTGTTACCCGTGAAGGTCAACGTATTCAGATAGGGCCGCTCCTCGACTTTTATTATTAGGATAACCTCGGTTTCGGAGACTACTATTCCCTCGATCTGGATGTCGGAGAAGAGTCCAAGGAGCCACAACTGTTTGACTGCGCGTGTGACCACATCCTGGAAATCCGTCATAGAGTAGCGTTGCCCCGAAGCCAGCCCTGAGGAGACGATAATCAGGTTCTGATCGGTCTTCTGATTCCCCTCGATCCTGACTTCCACCACGGTGAATGAAGGTATTGGCTGGGTTTGAGGTATTTGAGCATAGGCATTGGCCCCCGCGGCGATAAGTGCTATAAATCCCGCAAGCGCAACTACACCCAGCCTTCGGGTAAAGGTCGCTGGATCAATGATGTTCGAGACGGAGTGATTCATGATTCAATGGCTTGCTAAGATAGACGGGCCCTCAACTCATGTACAGGTTTATACCACCAAGCATCCTTTCGGTTTCCTGCGCTGTTGCCTGACGGCCTGGGCGGTCCTTCTGTTGACGCCGGCCCTGCTCATTCCTTCGACGGCCCGGGCGCAATCGGCGTCCACAGGTATCATCCAAGGTAGTGTACGTGACGACGCCACCGGAGAGGTGCTGGCAGCCGTCAACGTATTCGTAGAAGGCACTCCCTACGGCAGCCTGACCAATTCTGAAGGTTTCTACCTGATGAGGAATATCCCGATCGGTGAACACACACTGCTGTTCCGCTATATCGGGTACCGTGAGGTGCGCATCGAAAAGGTGGCCGTTTTACCTTCTCTCCGTACAGTTATCGATGCAAGGATGGAACCAACCCCCGTGGAACTGCCGCCCGTTGTGGTTGTCGCCGAACGGCCACTGATCCAGAAAGACGTGACCGGAACCCTCCACAGGGTTGGTTCGGTGGCTATAGAACGCCTTCCCGTGGATACTTTTCAGGAAATCGTGGAGCTGCAGCCAGGGGTGGTATACGGCGGCCACATCCGGGGTGGAAGGGCTGGCGAGACCATCTACGTTATGGATGGTGTTCCGGTACAGGATCCGAGCACAGGCGAGGCCGCGATCGGGCTGCCCAAGTCGGTCATCACCGAGCTGAACGTACACACAGGGGGGTTCGATGCCGAGTTCGGCAATGCCCTTTCGGGTGTGGTCCACATCATCACCCGGCGGGGGGGTAACTCACCTGAGGCGCTAATCCGCTACGACCGCGACGATCTGGGGGCTTCCTTCGGCGGAACAGAACATTCGGGGCGCACACAGTTCGAAGCCCTCGTGGGAGGACCTATCCGCCGTGACAGGGCCTTCTACATGGTGGCCGCGGATATGGGTACCGATAACTCCCGCTGGTGGCAGGACCTCGAGCATACGTCATTCCCAAAGCCTTACACCCGGTCATATAACGTCTTCGCACGCTCAGACCTCTATTTCAGCCCGACCCTGCGCGCATCGGCACAGGCCCTTCTTAGCCACGAGTGGAGGCACGGCTACGAGTGGCGCTGGCGGCACAACCTGGAAGGACTGCCGGCCCAGTGGCGTGACAGCAGCCGCCTTGCCGTCACCCTGAACCATATGATCACTCCGTACATCTTCTATGATCTCCAGCTTTCACGGTTCAACATCCGCAGGGGAGTCAACGAAGGTCTGC
>JAGLTZ010000272.1 GCA_023135015.1 Candidatus Latescibacterota bacterium | reverse complement strand
GATTCCCCGCCTTTTCTCACGACCATTCCCCACCTACCCCGGGACATCAGTGGTTCTTTACTACAGTTCACCCTCTTTTGTCTAGCTCCTCCTGCGTTTAGGGGGATCTGATTCTCTGTTTTTCCCCTCGGGTCGTTGCATTCTCCGGTAGCTCTCACCCTCGATCACGATCTGATAGGCGTTGTGTGCCAGCCTGTCCAGGGCACTCTGAGCCAGCATCGGGTCATCGAAGAGCGGGATCCATTCCTCGATCGTACGGTTGGATGTCACGATAGTCGAGGAACGGCGGTGCCGTTCGATGATGATCTCGTAGAAGTCGCTGGATTGCTGCGAGTTGAGCCTTCGCAGACCGAAATCGTCAATAATGAGGAGATCGGGGGCCAGCAGGCTGCACACCACCTTCTCGGTGGAGTTGTCCGCTCGGGACTGGTGAATCATCTTCAGCATCCGGTCGTTGCGCAGGAAGAGTACGTTGTGGCCGGCCCGGCAGGCACAGTGGCCCAGAGCGGAGGCCAGAAAGGTCTTCCCCACGCCCACCGGGCCCATGAGGATGGCATCCTCGCAGCGCTCGATGAATCCGAGACTGAAGAGATCACGCACGCCGTCACGATCGAATGTCACCGGGGCGTCCCAGTCGAAATTCTCCAGTGTCTGTTCCTCTTCGAATCCGGCTCGGAACAATCGGTTCATGAGATTCTTCTGGTCCCGGCGATCGATCTCATCCTGCAGGACGAGCTCGAAGAAATCGAGTTCACTCAGGCTCGTCTTCCGGGCGTAGGCGGCTCTCTCGGGCAGGATCGGCATGATCCCGGAAAGCCGCAGCCGTTTGAGTACGGTCTTCAGAGAGGGTTTTACCTTAATCATCCTTACCTCCGTGGTGTGAGAAACTCCCCCCGGGGCGCTCAAAGCGCTGGGGGAAGAGTTGCATCTGGGGTTGCTCCGGCTCAGATTCGCGTGCTGTGAGTCCGTCCAGCAGCATCCCCTCCAGGCGTTTGACGTTGATCAGGTCGTAATCGAGAGCACATCGGCAGGCCTCCTCCACTCTCTGCCAACCGTACTTCTTACCCAGGCGCATCAGCCTTTGGGCCTGTCGCAGCTTCGACCAGGGGATGGGGCCGGAAAGGAGTGCCTGTGTGAATCGGCCTGTGTATTCACCCTGTTCCCTGGCCTGGCGGATCATGCGATCGGGGTCGCGCATGGCGTATACGGATCGTTCGGCGGGATAATCGTCGTAGTCGATGGATTTTCTACCAGGCGGTCGGCGCTCATGGATTTTGATGAGCTCACCGTTGTAAAAGACGCGTACCAGCTTGCTGTCGGCACGTACCCAGACCTGCCTGCCGATGTATCGTGTGGGGACGGTATAGAGTGCCTTGCAGACTGTCACACAGTGATCGGGATGCACTTTGCACTGCACCCACTGCGGGGGATCGAATCGCTCCCTCTCCAGCGGCTTGAGGACTGCCTTCTCGGTATTTTCGAACACCGCCAGTGGTCGCTTCCGGGTCGTGCCGTGGATCCGTGTGCCGGCAACCGATAAGCACCACCGGATCGCAGCCCGCTGTACGTGCTCGAGATACAGCCACTGCTCGCCGCGGAAGAAATTTTCCCGGACATAGCCGATCCCATTTTCGACGTGAGGCTTGTCCTGGGGATGCCAACCCCGCGTGGCATCGATCACGAACCCACGGTGCCGGGCATACTCTTCGAATACGCGCCCGAAGACAGGATCATAATCGTCCGCCACCGTCACGGCGGCCTTGAGATTGTCCAGAATGACTCGCTCGGTAACTCCACCGAAAAACTCCCAGGCATCTTCCAGACCATCGATGAGATCGGGGATCTTCTTGGAGTGGCTCACGCGCACATACTGATGGCGGCTGTAAATCAGGGTCACGACCAGAGCGTTCAAGGTTCTCCGGTGGCCCGGCTTCTGTGAGTCGGGAATCAATCCCAGCTTACCGAAATCCACCTGAACGACTTCACCCGGCTCGGTGTCGGCCATCCTGACTGTAATCCGCCGCCGGTCGGAGAAACCACAGTGCTTGACGGCAAACCGGTGCAGCGAGCTGTAGGGGACATCGACGCCCTGCCTGGCGAGTAGCTGGTGTACTTTGGTGAGCCGGAGACCCTTGGCAAACTCATCGTCGGATTTGAGCCAGTCCCTGATCGTCTTGGTGTGCGGCAAGAGCAGCTGCTCGGTCTCACCTGGAGATCGCTCGGTTGAAACCGGTCTGAGCTGCTTGAAAACACGTACAGCCAGTTCCTCGTCCGGTTCTTCCTCTCCCGGAACCCAGCCCAGTTCTTTGGCAATCGAAACGTAGCGACGAACGGTCTTTCGGTCATGCTCAGTGACTCGGGCTACTTCCGTAATAGTCTCACTCCGGCCGATACGACGCAGCACGTTCAGGATCTCCCACATGGCAACCTCTTGATAGGCCATCTGACACGCCTCCTTTCTGGCGTATAAGATGGCCGGTGGAGATCCCGGGGTGGGGAATGCTCGTGAGAAAACTGCCTGAAAAGTGGGGAATGCTCGTGAGAATACCCCTTACAGGGTGGGGCATCCTCGTGAGAATATCACCCTCTCGGCTGGGGCATGCTTATGAGAATTGGTGGGGCATGCTCGTGGGAAATGACATTAACCTTGCGATTCGTTGATTTGGCAGCTCTAAAGGCCAAAGCAGCTGAAGTGATACTCCATCCGCCCGAGGAGGTACAGCAATCGGTAGGAGAGTTTTGAATAGTCATGTGTTCGATAGAACACACCCAGATTGGAGGTAGAACAATTCCACCGGACCGGGGAAATAACGCGTTGATGGCCTTATCGCTGCTTGGACAAGGAGAATTCCTTCTCTTCAGGGCGACTTGGTACATCCCACCGGC
>JAGLTZ010000271.1 GCA_023135015.1 Candidatus Latescibacterota bacterium | reverse complement strand
GGATGGAAGGGATAGTTCGGGAAGGTACGTGCCTTCCGGCGTCTACCTGATGATCGCCCGCGCCCGCGGTGTCACCAAGGCGGGCAAGCTCAGTGTGATACGATGAGAAATCCCCTGCGCAATACGTGGACGTTGATCGGCACGGGATTATCCCTTGCAATAATCGTGATAGGTCTGGGAGCTGTGTCCGCTCTGATGGGTCAGAGTCAGGACAGGGTCCGGCGTGCCCGCCTGGAAGAGGTAAAGCCTGACGAGCCGATGACTCTGGTATTTCCGACCTTTCTGCACACGTGGGGAATGCAGCGGGCCGGCTCTACCCACCTCCGCATCTTCCTTAACGGCCGCACCAGATTTGATAATCCGCAGGGGATAGCCACCACCGTTCTTGACGCCTGGGATGATCCTCAAGAATCCAACGACGACGATGAACCCACTATCTATGGCGTAAACTCGGGGCGTGGAGAGATAATCTACAACACCAGCATGTTTTCACTGGGCCTTTACGGTTCCAGGGGCAGTGGCGTAGGCCAGTTCTTCGATCCTCACGGTATAGATGCCGATCCTGCCGGCAACCTGGTCGTTGCCGACACCGGCAACGACAGGATAGCGGTTCTTTTCAACAACGGCCGCGTTCTGAGCCATCGCAGCTATCTCAGGGCGGTCGGGGAAAATGACAGCCTCAAGGCACCGTACGATGTTGTTCTTACACCGGCTGGTGGAGTATGGGTTTCCGACACCGGCAATGGCCGCCTCGTCCACTTCAATCTGGAGGGCGGATCCGATAAGGTTGTGGACCTATCCGGCATTGTGGGCCAACCCGGAGCGCTTGCATTGAGCCACCCCCACCAGCGATGGTCCTACTACCGGCAGAATGCCATATATCTGGCAAGTAGAGAGGGCGATGTCCTGGTAATGCTGGATGCCGAAGGAACCGAAACAGCCAGGGTGTCGCCCGAAGCGGTTGGACAGCAGTCGATGAGCATCCGTTATATCGCCACCGACTTCTATTCCAATGTCTGGGCTACTGACGGCCACTCCCATTCCATCCACAAATTCGATCGGAATCTGAACTACCTGGCCACCTTCGGTTCAAGGGGTAAAAGGAAGAACCAGTTCGAGAGCCCCCGGGGGATCGGTATGTGGAGGAGGTTCGGCCAGATATTCATAGCCGATTCGAGAGGGGCCCAGTACTACTGGGTAGGCGCCGATGCCTTCGATGTCGCCGCCTCACAGGAAGACAACAGGTTGACACTGGACTACACTCTCACCGAACATTCATATGTTACAGTGCGGGGACGGTATGTTGGTGGCGGGCTCGAGGTGATCTACAGCAAGCGATTCCGGGGCACCGGAAGGCTCGAGGAGGTGGTTACTCTGGAACAGGAGCGCCCGCTGGGCTGGCTGGAGGTAGTGGTGGAGCCCACTTACTCCTCATACACTTACAGGGAAAAGGTTTTTCACCTTCGGTTTTTCGACGGCGGAAGCCGTTAATCCTCTTTTTCGAGAGCGGCCATCTGGAACTGGAAATGCCGGGGCAAGATCATACGAAATATATGAGAGCGGGGCAGGGAGAGAAGCCGGAGACCGGACGGATCGAACAACACGAGGTCAAACGCAAGCTCATTCATTTGAGTTCCAGCAGCATACCCCTTGCTCTCCTTATCCTGCCACACCGGGTTGGGATCGCCATCGTCGCGGCAGGACTTATTCTGGCAATAACCGTAGATATCATGCGGTTGCGCATTCCTGCCGTGCAGAGATTTTTCGCCCGGGTGTTCGGTGCGGCGTTACGTCCTCACGAGTCTAACGAGCTTACAGGATCCACGTTTATGTGCATCAGCATGTTGGTATGTATCGTGCTGTTCCCCATGCAGATTGCGATCGCCGCGATTTTTTTTCTGACTCTGGGAGATACAGCAGCGGCTCTGGTTGGACAGAAGTGGGGGCGTACCGCGCTGCTGCCGGGCAAGACACTTGAAGGAACATCGGCCTGTCTTTTCACGTGTACAATTGTAGTGGTGGTAATGCCCGGCGTACCATTGATTGCAGGGCTGGCGGGGGCACTGACAGCAACGACCGTAGAGTTGTTCGGAACTGAAACTATTGATGATAATTTCGGCATCCCTGTGCTTTCAGCCGTGGTCATGTGGATAGTTGCTTCAACAGTGATTTGAGATCATGTACCGGAATCTTGAAACCTCCGACATAGAGCGTATCGCTGACGTACTCGGCGTCGAAGCCAAGAAGGAAGCGGATCACTGGTGTCTGATTCTGGATGTGGCGGAACACGGCCGGTATGTCAGATTGGAGATCTATCCCGATATCATGATCGGTAATGATACCGGCGCGCTCGTAAGCACCTATACGCACAGCGCACACCTTCAGCTGCACTTCGTCACCGGCTATGTCATCAGCACTCTTCTGGGTGAGGTCACTTTCGTTGCAGAGCGTGAGGGCTTTATGAGCGGTCTTACGGTGGAGCGCGAGGCGGCCTGCTCTCTCTATGCCAACGTGGACAATTCGGTCCTGAGCGGCGATTTTACAAGGTTGGGTCCCGAGGTCATGCTTTCCGGTATCGCGCTGTGTCTAACCGACGACTCCTCTGATATCCTCGACGAGGAGGAAGACCCCTCCCAATAGGTGAACACCCTGGCTCACGAACCTCACCGTTGCGGGTACGTCGCCATTGCGGGCGCACCCAATGTTGGCAAATCCACACTGCTGAACACCCTGATGGGGATGAAGCTCTCTATCATCACGCCCAAACCTCAGACCACACGGCGCAATGTCCTCGGAATTCTCACTGCAGAAGGGTATCAGGCGATCCTGACCGATACCCCCGGCCTGATGGATCCCTCTTACCGTCTCCAGTCCGCCATGCGCTCCCATGCCATAAGCGCTATCCGCGGGGCCGATGTCCTGCTGTTGATGGAGGATGCCATCAGGGCCGTTGAGCGAGGGCCCGGGCCTCAGACCCGGAAAGCCATCGATGCGGCCGGTGAGGACACACCTGTGGTATTGGCTCTGAACAAGGTGGACAAGGTAGTTAAAGAGCGTCTGCTGCCGCTTGTAGAGCAGTGTCATCGAGGATGGAAGCTTGCGGCCGTGGTCCCTATCAGCGCTTTGAAGAACGACGGGATTGAGGCGTTGCTCGCCGAGACGGTAGCCTGCATGCCGGAAGGGCCTGCACTCTACCCCGAGGAAATGGTGACCGAACAGCCTGAGCGATTTTTTGTCTCTGAGCTGGTGCGCGAAGCTGTATTCAAC
>JAGLTZ010000270.1 GCA_023135015.1 Candidatus Latescibacterota bacterium | reverse complement strand
TAGCCTCCGCGTGCGGGGTGCCGGGACGCAGGTGGTACCCCTCCCCTACAATTGTGTCTCCGGAGACGACCACCGCACCCACCGCGGGGTTTGGAGGCACCGACCACAGTCCGTTGACGGCGAGCTCGAGCGCCCTGCGCATAAAGCACGCATGCCGGCTTTCAGCCGCGGATTCCGAATAACAATCACTTTTCATTAGCTATGTAAGATGTACAGACATACCTGTATTCACAACCACGCCTTGGGAAAAAACAGACACATCCTGCCCTGGTCAGAACCGATAGCTGAAGCCCGCCAGAAGCGTCACACAATTCCCGATGCGCTTGCCGATTACATAACCGCGGTCTTTCCATGTTCCGCTCAATATCAGACCGACGCTGTCGCTCAGCCGGTAATCGGCTTCCAGGGAGAGAGCGGCGCCTTTGCCGTATAGATCCTGATCCCACAGGTCACAGGCGACCCCCAGCAGGCTCAGATATACCGCCTCGCGGTATTGCCTGACCAGATCAGGATCCACCGATCCATCGGTCCGGATAGCCGGAAGGCCGGTGAAATCCTCGTATACCGAGAGAACGCACTCGACCGGGTCGCCGATCGTTTCTGTCCACGTCTCGGGATCGGTCGGATCTGCCGGGGTCAGCAGAAATGCATAGAAGGGGAAATGCGTCTCCTGTATGAGCGAGTGTATGAGATCGTCCGCGTGGCCCCAACCGTTCCGGTAAAAAGACATGCGCGTCCGGCGTGACATCAGATAATTGATCTCAAAGCCTCCGGTTGAGGTCAGTGTGCCCTCACCGGGTTCCAGGGAGGAGGGGAGTTTCATCTCGGCTTCGGGAAATGGGAATGAGTAACCGTGGATGAGAAAATTTCCACCAATCTGTTGAGCCCGCGCCCAATGCCCTCCGTCGTGTGGCCACATCGTGAAGGTGAAAGTCCAGAAAACCGACCAGACGATTTCGGACACCGGCCGGATCTTTTCAGGCAACAGCTGTTCCAGAGAACTGAAGTAGATGTCATTGACAGCTCTATTCAGGGATAGGCCCGCGGTCGCGATGGGATCCAGCTCGGTCAGGGTGCCGAACATGAATCGGTATTCGCGATATGGTTCCGCCGCTTCGCTCTGCTGAGCCTTTACGTTTACCGAAGCGGTCACAAGGGCTGCTAATATGAACAGAGTGTGTTTCCTCATTACTGTTCCTTTGAAATCAGGGTCTCTCCAGGATTTTACCAGATGAAAGATACGGCGGATATCTATCCAATTGTAGCAGGCTGCATTCCGGCTGCCAAACCCGCTCAAAAACCGGTTGCCGGCATGTACCTGTTCGGATCGGCCGCCGGGATGATTCCATCCGGTTCAGGAACTACTGGGACACAAAATGGACGTGTATTATCCGGTCTATTCCAACACGTCTAAGGTTTATCATGGAACCAAATACGCATAGGTTAGACGGCGTCAACGACGGTTTTGTAAAGGGTAACACCTGCATAGGAGGTCACGATGTCGAACGAAGAGTCACCAGTATCTGGAGACAAGAGCAAGTTTCTGACCGCCCAATCAATAAGTTTTCCGGCCTTACTGGCCGTAATCACAGGTCTCAAAGTTTCCGCTGCTCCGATCTTTTTCGTCATCTTGCTTGGAGGGTTGGGTGCAGTTGCAATACTCACAGCTGACATCTTGAAAACGACAATCCCACAGGAACACAAACAGAAATTGAAGTGGTGGGCCGCACGTCTTTCGATCTGGCTGTTTAACACCGCGGTTGTGATCGGGAGCGTCATTTTCTCGGTAGGGAACGGTAGCTAGGGAATCGTCTCGCGCCCCGCGGCGGCGAAATCCCGATTATCATGCCTTACAAACAAGTGCCACTGCAACTGACGCGCAGGACGTTACGCCACAAGGGCAACTTGACGTGAGTGGATTCCTTGATGCAACGAGTACCCACAAAGTGATACAAATCTTCTGTTGACCACATCAGGAGTACCGTAGATGAAAGATGGCTATGAGACGCTTGCGCCAATCGCAATGCCCGGTATCCACGAAAGGTTCGTCGAATGGCTTGTTGCCCGCCTCGCGCCAGGCGTGACGATCCTCGATGTTGGTGCTGGCAGGGGGGCGATGTGTCAAGCCATGCACCGTCGCGGCTTTGGCGTCGCAGCGTGTGACAGAGACGCGGCGGGCTTCGCCTATCCGCTGGTTGAATTCCGAGCCGCTGATATCACCGAACGGTTGCCTTGGCCCGATGGGAGCTTCGACGTTTGCCTGGCGGTCGAGGTAACCGAGCACATCCACGACCATGGCAGGTTCTTTGGCGAGTGCGCGCGGGTACTTAGGCCCGGCGGTAGACTCTACGTGACGACGCCAAACATCCTCTCACTCAAGTCTCGGCTGAGTTTCCTCCTAATAGGCTACCCCTATTCCTTCCGCTCGCTAGACCTCGGCCGTGACGACGGCCTGCAACACGTCGCAGCCTACTCCCTCGGCCAATATCGCTATGTCGCCCACAGAGCTGGATTCTCGCTCACTGCGTTCGACGTCGACAAGCTGCAGAACACATCCATTGCACTTCTTCCCCTGTGGCCGATCCTGTGGTTCTTCGGCTATACGACGCCGCGCACTCGCGGAGAGCATAATTGCTTAAGGCTTCTCCTGGGGCGCGTTTTGTTCATGGAGTACACGAAGCGCTGAGATGTTCAGGGACGAATAGATAACTACGCACATGATATATCAGTCATAAATGGGGGGCGGGTTTATTCGTATCTGAGTGCCTCGACCGGATCGAGCCTGGCAGCCTTCATTGCCGGATAGACACCGAATCCGATTCCTATGCCGCCGCACACCAGCAGAGCGGCAAGCAGAGCCCAGAAGGGAACGGCAGCAGGCAGGGGTGTAACCGCGCCCGTCAGGAGTCCAAGTCCGACACCGAGAAGGGTGCCCACTGTACCGCCGATTCCACTCAGCACCACTGCCTCCACAAGGAACTGGGTGGTGATGTCACCCCTGCGGGCTCCGGTGGCTTTGCGGATACCGATCTCGCGTGTCCGCTCGGTCACCGAGACCAGCA
>JAGLTZ010000027.1 GCA_023135015.1 Candidatus Latescibacterota bacterium | reverse complement strand
CAGGGGTGTGCTCTGCATGCCGCCCGGCTGCACGAAGACCATCATCCAGGTGCCGTCTTCGTTCATTGTGTAGGTTTCGGTTGTGGTAATGGTCATGGAGCGGCCCCTCATTTCCCTGGTCTGCGATCGATCCACGATCAGGGAATTGCGCTTCCATTCCGCCTTTATTGTTATTTCCCCCGACGGGGTTTCGATGGTTGTGGGTTCACCGTCCGTGGTGAAGATCTCCGTATAGCGTTCCCTGTCGCCCCGGGGTCCCTCATCTACCCTGGCGATTGTCATCGTGTCCTCTTCTACGGTGATCGTCATCTGTATAGTAAGTGAGGCGACACCACCACCTCCACCACCTCTCATGCGCCCGCCGCCGCCGCTCTGCGGGATGATGCTTCTATCCTTCTTCAGAACCCACTTCCCGGATATATTGGGTGTCTGGGCACCGGCCAGGGCCGGCAGGACCAGCAGGAACAGCAGTGCGGTCAGTGAAGGGCGGAGAACACGGATAGGGCGGAACATTTTCAAAGCCTCCATCTTTCTTATAACTCCTTCTTGTTGTATACCGATCGCCTTATGAGGGTATCTCCCTGCGGATTAGGCATTTCCCTCTCAACAACCAGTTCCTTCCCGTCTTCACTCAAGACGTAGGTACTGGTCTGGGTGAAGGTCCTGGTCTGGCCGCCCCGGGACGTGGTACGCGTACGTTCGACAACCAGGGCGCCATCCTTCCAGTTGGCGGTTATCGTTGCTGAACCCATACCGGTTTCGGATTCGTGGGGCTCGCCGTCGACGATAATCGCCTCGATTACCTTCTGTTCCCCCTGCCGGCTCTGTCTCATCGTTTCGATCGCAATGTTGTTCCCTTCCTGAGTGATGGTCATATCGGAAGGTGTTCCCATGCGGCCGCGTCCTCCGACTCCGGGCTGATCGCTCTTCGACTGATTATAGACCCAGGTTCCCGAAAAATCGGTTGCCTGGGCGGCGGCCGGATCAGGGATGAGAAGAAGGCAGAGAAGAAGCGCAAGAGGTGCATAGAACAAACGGGTTGAACGGGACATTTTCGGAGTCCTCCTCGAGGAGTAACTGTATTGAGGTGGTGCTCATCCTAGCTAATACCACGTAAGCCACAAGATGCTTCGACAATCTTACGGTGATTATACCATTGGACACTGCCGGAAGTGAATTGCCTGTCAGAAATATTCTCTTTTCACAGTGGAATACGGGTCACGATGTTCAGGCGATAGAAAGGCGAACATAGATATTTCGCAGCTATGCCAACAGGTTTCGGGCAGCAGAGGTACCGGCTGGTAAGCGAGGTGTCGGAGGCTAGACATTCCTTGCGGTCTGTATGAAGCAATCCATCGACGAGACAGAGGCTTTCGGGGAGTTTCTCAGCCGCCTTTTTGAGCGGGATTGGGCAAAGGAGTCCATAACCGCGGTGCGTCAGATCGACCCCCGGCCGGCGCGCTACGCCGAGTGGCCCCAGTCGGTCGACCCCAGGCTCCGGGAGGCATACAGGACGCGCGGTATCGAGCGGCCCTACATCCAGCAGGGCCGGACATGGGAGCACGTATTCGGGGGCCGCGACGTTGTTGTGGTGACTCCTACTGCGTCGGGAAAGACCCTCTGCTACAACATCCCGATATTGCAGACCGTCATTGAAGATCCGGCGGCCAGGGCGCTCTATCTCTTTCCGACCAAGGCCCTGAGCCAGGATCAGGTAAACGAGCTCCAGGGGATAATCGACGCCCTCGAGGCCGACATCAAGACCTTCACATATGACGGCGATACCCCTGCGGATGCGCGCCAGGCGATCCGGGCCCAAGGGCACCTGGTGGTGACCAATCCCGACATGCTACACCAGGGGATCCTTCCGCACCACACACGCTGGCAGAAGCTTTTCGAGAACCTGCGCTTCGTCGTGGTGGACGAGCTGCATACCTACCGTGGAGTCTTCGGGAGCCACCTGGCCAATCTCTTTCGCCGCCTGCGCAGGATCTGCCGCTTCTACGGTTCCGATCCCGTTTTCATCTGTGCCTCGGCTACGATCGCCAACCCGAAGGAACTCGCCGAAGCGCTGCTTGAGCGGCGGGTAGAGCTGGTCGACGAGAACGGGGCCCCCCAGGCACGCAAGTTCTTCGTGCTCTATAACCCGCCCGTGATCAACGAGCAGCTGGGGATCAGGGCCGGCGCGATATCACACGCCCGCAAGTGGGCCCGCCTCTTCCTCAGGAATGGGGCCCAGACCATCGTCTTCGCCGGTTCCAGGCTCTACGTCGAGGTGCTGACGAAGTATCTGAAGGATACCTTCGACCGCAGGAGGGTGGGGAAGGGTCTGATACGCGGCTACCGGGGGGGCTACCTGCCCAACATGCGCAGGGAGATAGAGGCGGGTCTTCGCACGGGCGAAGTCCGCGGGGTGGTTTCCACGAACGCCCTGGAGCTGGGTATAGATATCGGCGATCTGCAGGCGTGCGTGATGGCCGGCTATCCCGGTTCCATCGCCAGCGCCTGGCAGCAGGCCGGCCGTGCCGGCCGACGCTCCGAGACTTCGGTGGCCGTGCTGGTAGCCTCCTCCCGCCCGCTCGACCAGTTCATGGTCACCCACCCCGACTACTTCTTCGGAGCGAGCCCCGAGCATGGCAGGATAAATCCCGACAACCTCCTGATCCTGGTAAGCCATATCAAATGCGCCGCCTTCGAGCTGCCCTTCGAGGAGGGGGAGTCTTTCGGAGGCGAGCCGCTGGAGGAGATACTCGACTACCTGGTCGAGCAGAAGGTCCTGAATAAGGCGGGCGGTCGCTGGCACTGGATGCAGGATGCCTACCCGGCCGACCAGGTCAGTCTGCGCAGCGCTGATCCGGAGAACTTCGTGGTGATCGACCAGACCGATGGGGCCAGCGTACTGGCCGAAGTAGACTTCGATTCGGCGCCGGTGACCCTCTACGAGGGTTCTATCTATATGGTCCAGTCGGAGCAGTACCAGGTAGAGAGACTCGACTACGAGAACCGGAAGGCTTATGTCCGCAGGGTGGACACCGACTTCTTCACAGATGCAATCAGCTACACAAGGGTGCGGATCCTCGATGTGTTCGATTCAACCGCTCCGGAGGCGCATGTATCGGGACAGGGGTTTGCCCCTGAAGAAGATCGGGAAGTCGCGGAAGAGGAGAAACCTCTGGAAGGGGTTGGGGTGCAGGCCGATGAGAGCCTGGTCGTACCGGGGGCCATAGGGGATCTGGTGGGAGGACCGGGTGTGGCGGGGTGCGTATCCGAATGCGGCGAGGTGCACGTGCTGACACATGTCTCCGGCTTCAAGAAGATCAAGTTTTATACATCGGAGAACGTTGGATACGGGGATGTTAACCTTCCCGACCATGAGATGCATACTACTGCATTCTGGTTGACCGTACCGGAACGGGTCCTGGAGCCGTTGGAACGAACCAGAGCGGAAATCGTCGATGGCATGTTCGGCATCGCCTATGCCCTCCAGGAGGTAGCCTCCCTCTACATGATGTGCGATATACACGACCTGGGCCGCAGCGTCGGCGACAAGTCGGCCACCTGGCATGCAAGCCTCGGAAGGGGAAGCCGGGGTGTGCGGTACAGTACCGGGATCGGCGTCGAGGAGAAGGATGTCGACCTGGAGGCGCTGGAGACCTTCCAGCCGACCATCTTCCTCTATGATAACTATCCTGGCGGGATCGGTTTCAGCAACTCACTCTACGACCTGGCGCCGGAACTGTTGAAGGCCACCTGCCGGCTGATCCGCAATTGCTGCTGTCCAGAAGGCTGCCCCTCCTGCGTCGGGCCGGTAGGAGAGGTCAGCGAGCAGGGCAAGTCGGTGGCCCTGGAGATACTCGCACACGTATTGGGCGGCGCCGTGGAAGTTACAGCGAACCGGATGCGGGCTTCCACGTGACCCGCGACATCCGTAACCGTCTTGCAAAGGCCCTGGAGAGGGGTGAGGTGCGCTCTGCCGGCTCCACTCTCGGGCCAGGAATGCGCAGGAGGCTGGAGCGCGCGCTGGCCGGCAGCGGGCATGAAGGGGATACACCTCTTCCCCGCCTGTATTCAGCTGATAATCTCGCCGAAGGGAGTGTCGCAGAAGGGGTCGAACCCTTCCCGAGAGGGCTGGTAGGATGCGAGGTTGAAACCCCGAAGGGGAGGGTCCTCAAGTACCGGTGGAGTACCCCCCTACAGGAACTGGCGAGCGTGCAGGACTTCGATGGCGCCTCCGAAGGCTCCGGAGTGCTCTCCGTGCTGCTGGAGAATCCCTCACTCGAGAAGTTCGACCTGAGCCGCGCACTCTACCTTGACACAGAAACGACCGGCCTGGCGGGTGGTACCGGTACCTACATATTCCTGCTGGGGCTCGGGTGGGTGGAGGGTGATGACTTCGTCGTGGAGCAGCTCTTCCTGCGCGATTTCGGTGAAGAGGCTGCTCTCCTCTATCTGGCCGGAGAGATCGCCGGCCGCTTCGATGTCCTGGTCACTTTCAACGGCAGGCGCTACGACCTGCCCCTTCTGGATACCCGCCTCGTGATGAACCGCCTGGAGGGGAACCTCTCCACGTGGCCCCATCTGGATCTGCTCTATCCGGCACGCCTGCTTTACGGCGGAACCTTCGAGGACTGCCGGCTGCAGACGCTCGAGAAGGAGCTGGTGGGCCAGTACCGCCACGGGGACGTTCCCGGCTCAGAGATCCCCAGACTCTACTTCGACTACCTTACCGGAGGAGACGTCACGAGCTTGGTCAAGGTGTTCGAACACAATTTTCTTGATGTGGTCACTCTGGTCACCCTGACCGCCCATTTCCTGCATCTGTGCCAGAGGCCTGAACTCGACCCGCGCGCTCTGGCCGGTCTGGGTCGCCTTCACCACAGGAGGGGGAACAGAGAGCAGGCGCTGCGGCTTCTCGAGCAGGCCCGCTCCCGTCGGGCGGCGACCTATCGAGACCTGCGGGACCTGGGATTTCTCTACAAGCGCAGCAGCGACTACCGGAAGGCGCTCGAAGTGTGGAAGGCGCTGATATCACGCCAGAAGAAAGTGAGTAGCGAACTTGCCTTCGATGCCACGCCGTATGTCGAGGCCGCCAAGCACTACGAGCACAGGGTGCGTGATTACGCACGCGCGCTCGAGTTCACCGAGGGCGCCTTCGTGCAGGCCTCGGCCTCCTCCAACGGTCACAAGCCGTCGGGGAGGGTGATGGACCAGCTGCACCACCGTGCCGGCCGACTCAAGCGCAGGCTGGAGAGTAAAAGAGCTTCCACCTGAGCTTAAGAGTTGCTCCTGCAGTCCGACCCGGAGTTTCCCGTTCCGGCACTTCAAGTGTCCCGGCATCAGAGAGGATGACCATATGAGTGAGCAACGACCGCCCGATTACCCGTACATACCCAATTCCGTTCCCAAGGTGAAGGAACAAATGCTGAGGGAGGTCGGGGCCGAAAGTGTGGAGGAGTTTTTCGAGGATATCCCCGATAGTCTGAGGTTGAAGGGAAAGATGAACCTGCCCGAGCCGCTTCTCTCCGAGCAGGCCCTGAAGAGGCATGTCGAGGGCATCCTGGCCAGGAATGCAACCGCCCGCGAGAATCTTAACTTCCTGGGCGCCGGATGCTGGCAGCACCACGTCCCGGCGGTGTGCGACGAGGTGAACAGACGCGGCGAGTTCCTGACTGCCTACGCCGGCGAACCTTATGACGATCATGGGAGGTTCCAGACTCTTTTCGAATATGCCAGCATGATGGGGGAACTCCTGAACATGGATGTCGTGAACGTTCCCATCTACGACGGTCTTCAGGCGGCGGCCACGTCTCTCTGCATGGCAACACGTATCACAGGCCGCCGCCACGCCCTGGTCTCGAAGGCCATCGGCGCCGAGAAGCTGTCGAAGATCAGGGATTACTGCAGGCCGTCGGCCGATATAGAGCTCGTTGGCTTCGAAGCGGAGACGGGGCAACTGGACCTCGGGGAGCTCAAGGGGCGGTTATCCTCGGATACCGCCGCCCTCTTCCTGGGCAACCCCTCCTACCTCGGCACTATCGAGCAGGCGGGAGGGGAGATTGCGGATATTGCGCACGAGAAGGGCGCCCTCCTGATTGTCGACGTCGATCCGATATCCCTTGGTGTGCTCACCCCGCCGGCCGATTACGGCGCCGACATCGTATGTGGCGACATCCAGCCTCTTGGGATGCACATGCAGTTCGGTGGTGGCCAGGCGGGGTTCATCGCTACCCGCGACGAGGAAGAGTTCGTAATGGAATACCCCTCCCGTCTCTTCGGGATAGCTCCTACCAGAGTTGAGGGGGAATACGGCTTCGGCGACGTGGCATATGAAAGGACTTCCTTCGCAGTCCGTGAGGAGGGCAGGGAGTGGGTCGGCACGGCGGCTGCGCTGTGGGGAATCACTGCCGGCGTTTACCTGGCTCTGATGGGACCGCAGGGGATGGCCGAAATCGGCGAGGGGATCATGGCGCGTGCCCGGTACGCCATGCTGAAACTCGACACGATCGAGGGCGTCAAGGCTCCTCTCTTCTCCACGCCCCATTTCAAGGAGTTCGTGGTCAACTTCGACGGCACCGGAAGGTCGGTGGCGGAAATAAACAGGGCCCTTCTGGCGGGGGGGATCTTCGGCGGAAAGGATCTGACACAGGAGTATCCCAAACTGGGCAGCAGTGCCCTTTACTGTGTCACCGAGGTACACAGCAGGCAGGATATAGACAGGCTTGTAGAAGCTTTGAGGGAGGAGGTGGCCTGAGATGGGACAGAGAGATATCACGAAGGAGCGCTACAGCGACGGGAAACCCGTACTCCGCCGCTTCCACCAGGCAAGGTGGGATGAGCCGATAATCTTCGAGCTGAGCCGCGCCGGCCAGAGGGGGATACTCGTGCCGGAGGTGGATGAGGAGATCCGGGCCAGGGCCGGCGATGTTCTGGCCACCCTGCCCGATGGTATGAGGAGGAAAGATCCGCCGGCCCTGCCCGAACTCTCCCAGCCACAGGTGGTCAGGCACTATGCCCGCCTCTCCCAGGAGAACCTGGGTGCCGACCTGAACGTAGACATCGGCCAGGGCACCTGCACGATGAAGTACAGCCCCAAAATCAACGATCAGCTTGCTGCAAACCCGAAGCTGCTCGACCTCCACCCCTTCCAGGATGAAGAGACAGTGCAGGGAATCCTGGAGGTGATGTACCGGTTCGAACAGATACTGAAGGAGATCTCGGGGCTCGACCGCTTTTCGCTGCAGCCAGGGGCGGGCTCGGCGGCGATCTATGCGAACGTCTCGATAATCAGGGCATATCACGAAGCTAGGGGTGAATCGAAGCAGCGGGATGAGATAATCACCACGATCTTCTCCCATCCCTCCAACGCGGCGTGCGCCAAAACTGCCGGTTACAGGGTTATAACCCTCTACCCGGACGATGACGGCTACCCCGATCTGGATGCGCTCAAGGCTGCGGTTTCGGAGCGCACTGCCGGCCTTCTTATCACGAATCCGGAGGATACCGGGATATACAACCCGAAGATCGCCGAGTTCGTGGATATTGTTCATGGGGCCGGAGGACTCTGCTCATACGACCAGGCCAACGCCAACGGGGTACTGGGGATCACCAGGGCCCGCGAGGCCGACTTCGACCTTTGCCACTTCAACCTCCATAAAACCTTCTCGACCCCGCACGGCTGCGGCGGTCCGGCCGTAGGCGCCACAGGCGTGAAAGAAGAACTGGCCCGCTTCCTGCCGGTTCCGCTGGTGGAGTATGACGGCGATAGATACCGGCTCGACTACGACTTGGCCGACAGCATCGGCAAAGTAGGCTCCTTCCACGGTGTGCCGGCGGTAGTCGTGAAGGCCTATGCGTGGGCAATGAGCCTGGGGGCCGACGGCCTGAGGGAGGTCGCCGGAATAGCCGTTCTCAACAATAACTACCTGCTCAAGAAGATGCTCGAGATCCCGGGTCTCAGCATCCCATACGCGAAGGGCAAGCGCCGGATCGAGCAGGTCAGGTACAGCTGGGAGAAGCTGGCCGAGGAGACCGGTGTCCACTCCGAGGAGCTGGGCATCCGGGCCGCTGACTTCGGCGTGCACTACTGGACCAGTCACCATCCCTTCGTAGTTCCCGAGCCATGCACCCTGGAGCCGACCGAATCGTACTCGAAGGATGAGCTGGACGAGTACGTGGCGATCATAGCGCACGTTGCAAGGGAGGCTTACACAGATCCCGAGATCGTAAAGAGCGCCCCCCACAACAGCACCGTCCACACCATTGAGCACGAGCCCTTCGACGACCCGTCGCAGTGGGCCGTGACGTGGAGGGCCTTCCGCAGGAAGGTGGGCGGTGACTGAGGCAGCCGGCAGGTGTCCGAAACTGGGGTTGATTGTCAATCCTGTTGCGGGGTTAGGTGGCAGGGTCGGTCTGAAGGGAAGCGACGGGGAGGAGATCCAGAAGAGGGCGCTGGAGCTGGGGGCCGTGCCCGGGGCACAGGGGAGGGCGGCCCAAGCCCTGGAGAGGGTGAGCAGTATTGTGAACACCGACATTATTACCTGGCCGGTGGAGATGGGAGAGGATGTGGCGAAGAGGTGCGGCCTGGATCCCACCGTCGTCGGTTCGATCGAACCGGGCAAAACGAGTGCGGAGGATACCAGGCACGCAGCCGCCGGAATGCTGCAGGCCGGGGTGGACCTGCTCCTCTTCGCGGGTGGAGACGGCACGGCGAGGGATATATGCGGTGCTGTTGGCTCGAAGGTGCCCGTGCTCGGCATCCCCGCCGGAGTGAAGATCCATTCCGCGGCCTTTGCCACGACACCTCTGGCCGCAGGAGATCTTGCATCGCTCTACCTGCAGGGAAGGGTATCCGCGCTCAGGGAGGCCGAGGTCATCGATATCGACGAGGAAGCACTGCGGCGCGGTGATATCACGGTGCGGCTATTCGGATACCTGAAGGTCCCTTTCAGGACGAGCCTGATCCAGAGCCTCAAGAGCGCCAGCGGTCCAGGTGAGAAGGTGGCCATGCAGGCGATAGCGGCCACCGTGGTCGAAGTGATGGAAAAAGGAGTTCTCTACATCATCGGGCCGGGAACCACCACAAGAGAGGTTATGACCGGCCTGGGGTTGGGGAAGACCCTTGTAGGTGTGGATGTCGTTGAGGATGGCAGGATTGTAGCGTCCGATGCCAACGAGTCACAGATCCTGTCACTCATCGCGGGTCGCCGGGCTGTTATAGTGGTCACTCCCATAGGCGGCCAGGGCTGCATCTTCGGCAGGGGAAATCAGCAGATCAGCCCCGAGGTCATCAGGCGGGTGGGCAGGGAGAACATCATCGTCGTCGGCACGCCGGGCAAACTCAACACGCTGGCCGGGCGCCCCCTCTGGGTTGACACCGGCGACAGGGAGGTTGACGGGATGCTGTATGGCCACTACAGGGTGGTGACAGGCTACAACGAAGAGGCTATCTGCAGGGTATCAGGCTGATGCAATCCTGGAAACAGTTCGCGACGTTTATTTCAGGCTATTAAGGGCAAGGAGATGATTGTGGGTACTCTCGAAGGGAAGAAGGCTCTGATTACAGGCGCCGCCTCGGGTATAGGCAGAGCGACCGCTCTGCTCTTTGCACGGGAGGGCGCGGCGGTCGCCATCGCCGATATCGACCGTGAAGGTGGAGAATCGGTAGTAGAGACCATCGCCGGGCAGGGCGGCAGCGCCGTCTTCATACCCTGTGATGTATCTGTAGCTGAAGACTGTAATCGTGCTGTGGAGCGGACGGTTCAGAAGTTCGGCAGACTCGATATCCTCTTCAACAATGCCGGAATCATCCGGCGCGCCACGGTGCCGGATACCACCGAGGAGGAATGGGACCGGGCGATGGCCGTGAATTCAAAATCGGTCTTCCTGATGTGCAGGTACGCCATTCCGGTCATGGCCCGTGCGGGTGGGGGAGTGATTATCAATACGGCCTCCGGCTGGGGACTTGTCGGTGGCCGCAGAGCCGCTTCCTACTGCGCCTCGAAAGGGGCGGTTGTTCAGCTCACCAGGGCGATGGCGCTCGACCACGGCGAGCAGAACATCAGGGTGAACTGTATCTGCCCCGGTGATACCGATACACCGATGCTGCAGGAGGAGGCGCGTCAGCTGGAGCTGCCCCCGGTGGAATTCGTGGCCGGTGCGGCAGACCGGCCGCTCAAACGTGTGGGATCTCCGGAAGATATAGCCCGGGCGGTCCTCTACCTTGCCAGCGACGCTTCCTCTTTCGTCACCGGAACGACGCTGGTCGTGGACGGGGGCGGGCTGGCGGGTTAGCTGGTGTTGCTACTGTCCTGCGAATCGTGCCTGCGCTTAATTCTCTCCGCATATTCCGGGTAGTGTTTTTGCATACAGTCGGGGCATAGCCCGTGGCTGAAAACTGCTTCGGAATGATCTCTTATATAGTGCTCTATCTGGCTCCAGTAGCCTTTGTCGTCCCGGACTTTCTTGCAGTGACTGCAGATAGGCAGCATTCCACTCAGGACTCTGACTTCCGCCAGGGCTTTCTTGACTTTTTCCTGAAGAAAAAGTTCCCTCCGGCGCAGGCTGTGGATGCGCCGCCTGTAAATCATATAGGTCAAGGCCAGCAGTGTCAGGATCGAGGTCAGCAGGAACCATATTGTCTCGTAGAATGCATGCCGCAACCTGAAGTCGACGAAAGCTCCAGTCTCATTCCACACTTTGTCGCTGTTGGCGGCTATCACCCTGAACCGGTAATCACCGGGAGGTACTCTGGTATACTGCGCTATCCGGTTCCCTCCGGCTTCAACCCAATCGGTTTCGAAACCCTCCAGCATGTAGCGATAGCGGGCCTTTTCGGACGAAATGAAGCTCAGGGCTGTATAGTGAAACTCCAGCCGCTTCCTGCGGGGCGGCAAAACCGGTACGGAAGAGAGACTGATCTCTTCGTTGTCGACGATGAAGCTCTCCACGACCACCGGGGGTGGCGTAATATTGATGGGCATATTGATGGGATCGACCACCGCAATTCCCCTCAGTGTCGGGAACCATAATGTTGAATCGCCGGGCAGTTCCAGTCCGGCCGGATGACCGCCGTTGCATTCGCGGCTCTTCATACCGTCCGACTCGCGGAAGGCCATACACTCGATTCTGGTTCGCCTTCCCGCCGTGAAGTCATCGAGGTCCTGTATTGCTACGGCGAAAATACCCAGATTACAGCTCATCCAGAGGCTGCCGGCGTCATCCTCCAGGATCTGGTATATCGAGTCACTGACAAGACCGTCACGGCTGGTATAGGAGTTAAATCCTCCATCTTTATACCGGTTTAACCCGCCGCCGTAGGTTCCAATCCAAAGCGTCCCGTTGTTCGACTCATGTAATGTCCTGATGAAATTGTGCGAAAGACCGTCTGATGTGGTATAGGTTGTGAATCGGCCGTCCTGCAGAACACTCAGCCCGCTGTATGTTCCGATCCACAGGTCTCCATCTCGGTCCTGATAGATGGTCCGCACGGCCGAATTGGTAGGAAATCCGAGGTCTTCCCCGAAAGGTACGAGTATTCCATCCTGCAGACGGTAGAGGCCGTCTCCATCGGTACCTACCCAGATGGTACCCTCCCGGTCCTCACTTACCACTCTTACAGGGGAATCGGGCAATCCCTCCTCGGTTGAAAAAGTGGTCGGCTGCCCTCCCGCGTACCTGTAGAGACTCTCATCGGTGCCTATCCAGAGGCTTCCGCTGCGGTCTTCCAAGAGTGTCCTGATCTGTATGGTCCCGAGGAGGGAACCGGACAAGACCTGATGAAACCTGCCATTTTCATATCGGTCGATATCTCCAGAATATGATCCTGCCCACATCCCTCCATCTCTGGCCGGTGCAATTGTGTATATGAGGTTGTTCGAAAGACCGTGGGATGTGGTGAATGTGCTGACTTTTCCCTCACTCAACTGGTTAAGACCCCCTCCGTGTGTTCCTATCCACAGCGAACCATCCCGGTCTACGAGCAGTGAGACCACATTGTCGCTGGGGAGACCGTGCTGGGAAGTGAAGCTGCTGAAACGCCCGTCCCGAAACCGGCTGAGTCCGCCGATCGTTCCGATCCAGACATTTCCCTCTCTATCCACGTGAAGGGACTGAATTGAGTTGTTGCACAGGCCGTCGGCAGTGGTATAGGTCTCTATTCGATTCTTGTAGACGCGGTTCAATCCGGAGTTCGTACCTGCCCAGATAACACCCGCGGGACCCTCTGCCAGGGCTGTGACATCGTCCCCCGCCAGGCCGCTCACACCTGCGAAGGAGTCGAGCTCACCCCGCTGCAAAACGGCGAGTCCAGCAGATGTCCCTGCCCAGACATTGCCCGCCATGTCGACCAGGAGGCTGCGTATCCGGTCGCTGGGCAGTCCCTGTGCTGTCGTATAGGAAAGGAATCGGGCCCCTCCCGCGAGGTAATCCACGCCGCTGTTATAGGTGCCGATCCAGATACCCCCATGACCGTCTGAAGCCAGGCTGATTACCGTATTGCTCGACAATCCGTCATCGGTTGTATACGCGACTGCCCCCTTATCCTTGAGACGGATAATGCCTCCACCATAGGTCCCGGCCCACAATTGGCCTTCATCGCCTTCCACGAGTGCAGAAATATCATTGTTTGTAAAACCCGGGGTGTTGGAACGGTTGAATACGTTGAAACGGATGCCGTCGAAGCGCACCATTCCCTCCTGGGTCCCGAGCCACAAATAGCCTTTCTGGCACTGAACGATCGCCTGGACCGAGTTCTGTGGAAGGCCTTCCTGCCAGTTGGCGTGACTGTACTGGTCGAGTTCCTTCCGCGGATCGAGATTAAGTGGAAACTCGATATCCATTTGGCCTGCGGTTCCCTCTCCCTCAGCCAGAGGAGAGAATCGCTCTTCTGGAGATGAAGAGCAGGCAGCCGATGTGATTATCAGAAATGCTGCAGCCAAAAGCCGGAACATGCTACCTCCTTCCAAATACATTGTCCCATTCCTATTATGTTCTCATACTTACCTCCACCCAGATAGTAGATGCAAGGTCGGTCGGTTGAGCGGATGAGTGAAAACAGAAAGTCGATAAGGTACAGGAAGGGTCTAGGGCTCAGGGAAGAGGTTGAGCCCCAGCTCCAGGCCCACTACAAGAGCGCGCTCGTGGATTACATCCGCGCCAGCGGAAACCGGCTCGTGATCGGGGATCTGTCGGTTCATCTGGCAAAGGAGTTCGGTTTCTGCTACGGAGTCGACCGGGCCGTAGAGTACGCATATGAGACGCGCAGAAGGTTCCCTGAAAGGCGTGTCTGGCTGATCGGAGAGATCATCCACAATCCTCACGTAAACGAGAGGATGCTCGAGATGGGCATCCAGTTCCTCTTCGGCAGATATGCGGACGGAGGCGGCTACGACGCGGTTTCCAGAGATGACGTGGTGATCCTGCCCGCATTCGGCCTTCCGATAGAGGATATGGAGCGCCTGCGCAAGATTGGCTGCGACCTGGTGGATACGACCTGTGGATCGGTAATAGTGGTCTGGAAGAATGTGGAGCGGTATGCCCGTGATGATTTCACGAGCATTATCCATGGGAAGTTCTATCACGAGGAGACCATGGCGACGGCCAGCCGCGCCACCGAGAACGGGGGCCACTACCTAATTCTTCGTGATATGAAGGAGACGCAGCTGGTCTGCGACTACATCCGTGGCAGGGGGATAGAGAGGGAGAGCTTCATTGAGCGTTTCGAGATGGCGATCTCCCCCGGATTCGACCCGGATGTCCATCTGGAGCGGCTGGGGCTGGCCAATCAGACCACTATGCTGATGAGTGAATCACTGCAGGTGGCCGAGGCGCTGCGCCGTGCCATGGTGGACCGCTACGGTGAAGAGGTTACACGCGAGTCCTTCCGCAACTTTGAGACTATCTGCAGCGCCACACAGGAGAGGCAGGACGCAATCCTGGAACTGCTCGAGCAGTCGCTCGATATCATGCTCGTTATCGGTGGATACAACTCCAGTAATACCAACAATCTCGCCAACATAGCAGGCCGGAAGATGACTACCTACCACGTGAACAGCTCCAGGGGGATTCTGCCGGGTAACGTGATTCACCACAAGCCGGTAGGCGCAACAGAACCTGTCAGCGAAACGGGGTGGTTGAGACCGGGACGGTTGAGGTTGGGGATTACAGCCGGAGCCTCTACACCCAACAACGAGATCGGGGCCGTAATTATGCGGATTCTGGAGACCCTCGATCTGCAGCCTCCCAAGGAGGCTGTTGCCGGGCAGTAGAGGATTACCGTAACAGGGGCGGGCTCTCTTTGCCCAGCCGGGTGGGCCACCGTACGAAGAAGGAACCGAACAGTTTCTCGAGACGGGTGGTGTCAACCGGGGTATCCACGCCCTTTTCATAAGAATCCACAGCTTCCCACAGTTCGTCCAGATCCTGCTGGAAGGCCGTACGCTCGTCGGCCGGTATCTGCAGCGCCTTGCCTTGTAACCAGGTCGCCCGTTCGTACCATTTAACGGCCTCGCCAGTCAGCCTGTCCCGCCGGGTAGCTGTATGCATCTTAAACGGGTTTTTTTCAGATTGCTTCCTGTTCATACCACAAAGCTAGTTACAGTAGTCCCTTCATTCAAGGATTACAGACGACGCGAACCCAACCAAAGAGCGAGACGATATTATGGGCTCTCACTATCGAAACTGGATGGTCGATCTCGGCGCCGAGTTCGGACCTGAGGATATCACGGGCAGGGTTGCGGAGCTGGTTGCTGACTCGGGGATAAGGACAGGCTCTGTCACTGTCGGGTTAGCCGGCTCGACCGGCGCCGTCACTACGATCGAGTACGAGCCGGGCGCGCTGCAGGACCTGCGCAGGGCTGTTGATGGGGTCGTGCCCGCCAACGATGACTACGCACATAACGCCAGGTGGGGTGACGGCAACGGTTTCTCCCACGTCCGTTCGGCACTTCTCAAGACAAGCCTTTCTATCCCGGTTATCGAAGGTAGGCTCTATCTGGGTACATGGCAGCAGGTCGTGGTAATCAACTTCGACAACCGCCCCCGCAAGCGTGAGGTCGGTGCCGTCGTAGTCGGAGACTGAGCACCGGAAATTATTTAACCTTTCCCCGGATCGGTTCGTTGTAGAGGTGGAGGGGGATGAGCCGGATAGGAAACGACACAAGTGACGAGAGCCTTCTGGTAGCTTTCCGGGAGGGTCGCGAAGAGGCCTTCACGCAGCTCTTCAGAAGGTACAGCAAGCGCATATTCGGATACGTTCTCGGTATAGTGAGCGACTCCGATATCGCCGATGACGTCACACAGAAAGTGTTCGTCAAGCTGGCCCGTCGTCCTGAGGCGTATTCGCCCATGGCTTCGTTTTCGAGCTGGCTGCACCGGGTCGCCCGGAACGCGGCGCTCGATGCCCTGAAGAGCTGCAGCAGACAGGTGGCACTGGAGGAACTGGGTCACGAAAGCGGGACCTCGATCCCGGATCCGTTCAATACGATCCAGCCGCTTCTCTTCACGGCGATCCAGAAGCTGGAGGGTGCTCAGCGGGAGGCACTGGTACTGAGAGAGTACAGTGAGCTCAGTTACAGGGAGATCGCGGAAATCACCGGACGTACTCTCGCCACCGTCAAGCAGGACATCTTCCAGGCCCGCCAGTTCCTGAGGAAGGAGCTGGCGCCGTACCTGGAAAGGACAGAAATAGGATGAGCCACGACCACTGGGAAGAACTTAGCAGCCGCTACCGCGACGGAGATCTGGATCCCCACGAGCGATCTCGGTTCGAGGAACACCTCGAGGAATGCGAGGCGTGCCGCAGGGCCGCTGAGATAGACGCTCTTGCCGGTAAGGGCCTCCACGCCCTGATCGACCACGAGTACCCGGATGATCTCGAATCCCGCACCATGGCCCGCATACGCACTGCGGATTCCCCGTCCACGGCCGGATCGGAAAGCTGGGCCTCGAGGGTGCGGATATGGTTCCGCCATGGCGAGTTCACGATCCCCGTTCCGGTCGCCATGGCTGCCGCGGTTCTGCTGCTGGTATTTGGAGCCCTCATTCTCAAGGTGATGGCACCAGGCGGTGCCCGTAGCGGCGGGCAGGCCCTTCTTGTCGAATCTGCCGGAGGCGAGCCTGAATGGATAGCGGTAGACGCGGCCGAAGCGGAGGTGCGCTCGCTGCTCAGGCGGACGCGGACCCTGCTGCTTGCTCTCACCACGGCCGGGCCTGATGAGGAAGGGCGATATCATCTCGAAGCGGAAGAGTCCCTCAGCAGGGACCTGATACAGGAAGTTCGGTGGCTGGAGTCGAGCGATTACCTGGATGACAGGACGGACATTCTCGGCCTCATACAGGACCTCGAGGTCATCCTGCTTGACGTTTCGACATGGCAGGGCGAGGCGGACGCGGACCGGCTGGCGCTGCTGCGCGGCGGTATCAGCGACCGCTCGCTGATCTACCGGCTCGCCACATACGAACCACTTGTCGGCGGAGACTGAGCCGGATCCTGGAAGGAGATATGACATGAAGGTGTTTTTGTGGATTGCAGGGGGATTGGCTGTAACGACGCTGGGAGGAGCCGGAAAAGTAATAGCTCCCGGCGGAGGGTCTGATTCTGCAGCGCTGTACCGGTCGCCCGAAGCGGTGATCAGCATACAGGACCCGCAGGTCGTTAGACCTCCCAGAGAACGCTATCGCGTCGAGTACGAGGAGATGCGCCGGGCGGCCGAACTCGCCCGGGAGGCCATGCGGGATATCGACATGGAAAGGATCCTGCAGGAGATGGAACTCGCCATGCGGCAGGTCGATCTTGAGAGTCTTCAGGAGAGGCTCCGTGACATCGACTTTGAGATTCCCGATATCGAATTCGACTTCCAGGACCTCCAATTCGACATTCCCGATATCGACATATGGCCGGAAATAGATGTGAGGGTTCCGCGGTCGCTGCGCATGGGCCGGAGCGGCCGCCTGGAGCTGCTCGAGATGACGTACCAGCAGCAGGGGGATCCGGGGCTGGCGTATTTCAACGAGGCAAAGACCCTCCTCTTCGATCAAAAGTACCGGGAGGCCCGTGAGAAATTCCTCGAGCTGGTGACTGCCTACGCTAACTCCGCCTATGTTGATGACGCCGAGTTCTGGGCCAGCTATGCCCTTGAGCAGATGAGGGGACGGTCTGAGGCCGCGTTTAAGGCGTACGAAGAGTTCCTGAGGAAATATGAAGAAAGCCCCTTCGTCGAACACGCTCGTGCGAGCATGGTACGGTTGGCCGGCCTCCTCTACAGGCAGGGGATGGAGGAGTACAAGAGGTATATAGAGGAGGCCAGGCAGGATCCGGAGGACGAGATCCGGCTGTATGCACTGCAGGCTCTGGTTCGTATGGAGGATGTGGACGCAGTAGCCGCTATCGAGGCCGTGATTGCGGATGGTTCCGCCTCCTCGCGTCTCAAACGCGAAGCGGTCGACCTCCTCCGGCGCGAAGAAGATCCGCGTGCGATACAGGTTATGGAGAACACGGCACGTGAGCATGCCGATCCGGATGTCCGCCGACGCGCAATCAGCGCCCTGGGAAGCAGGCGGGGCAGGGAGGCGTTCGATGCGCTTCTCTGTCTCAACGAGAATGAGAGAAGTGTGAATGCGCGACGCTACATCTGCGATGCCGTCGGTTCCATGCGCCGGACCGAATTCGCTGCCGAGGCGGCTGCATTCCTGGCGAGCGTTGTGGAGACCGATCCTGAGGAAGACGTGCGCGAGCAGGCGCTTTCCGAGCTGGTAGGGTTCGAGAGTGCGGTCTCGATGACCCACCTCAAGAGCCTGTTGGACAAGACGACAAATCCCGCTACTCGGCGTCTTGTGCTTTCTGCGATATCGCGCAGCGAGGATCCCGGACGGGTGGATATCCTTGTCCGCGAGATCCGCACAGGGGCGGATGAACGGCTGCGGCAGAATGCCGTCGAGTACCTCGGACGCGTTTCGGGCCCTGAGTCGCTCGACGCCCTGATATCGATCGCCGGCTCCGACCTGCCGGAAGCGGTTCGGGCCAGGGCTGTGGACGAGATAGGTGACTTCGAGGGAAGCAAAGCTACGGCGGCGCTGGTCGAAATCGCAGGCAGCAACGCCCCCGATGCGGTCAGGATCGAAGCCATCGACGAACTGGGTAACAGGCGCGTTCCAGAAGCGTTTTCCGCGCTGAGAGATATTGCAACCGGGCAGAGCGAACGCACCCTGAGGGAAAGAGCACTGTCGGAGCTGCGCCAGTGGGGCAGAGATGCCGCCCCGGTGCTGGAGCAGATAGCCCTGAATGACACAGAGAGCAGAATCCGCCGTAGGGCGGTCTCCGCCCTGGGCAGGCTGGAGAACGGGGCTGGATGGGATGCGCTTGTGAAGGTGTACCAGAGTGATGCCGAGAGCAGGATCCGCATCGATGCGCTCGACTACCTGTGGCGTATCAACGAGGAGCGGAGCATCGATACTGTTATCGGTGCGGCAAAGTCGGACCGCGACTCCGATCTCCGCCGGCACGCAGTGCAGCTGCTGGGAAGGAGCGAAAGCGCCAAGGCGAAGCAGGCGTTG
>JAGLTZ010000269.1 GCA_023135015.1 Candidatus Latescibacterota bacterium | reverse complement strand
TGGGCTACGACAAATACCACCGGTGTTGCAGAGGCAATCCTGACTTTCCTGAACAGTGCTAGCGGTAGCACCATCACAGTCAGGGCAACAGTAGGTTCAGTTTCGCAGACGCTGGTGATTACGTTGCCGTAGCCGGGATGGGGCCTAAAGCCGGAACGCAGTACCTATCGATATAACCAGGTTGCGTCTGCCCAGGTGGGTCAACCGCCAGGTGAAATCGAGCCTGAGAAAGGTAAGTAAGCGGGCGAGACCGAATCCCACCTCCCAGTGAAGGCCGTCGGTGGCTCTGCCCCCGTAGCTTGCCAGCGAATCGGCGTTAGCACCCTCCAGACCACAGGCGCCAACACAGCCGTGCACTATTATATCAATATCCAGCTGGTCTCTGGGTCTTATGCCTATAGCACGAAGAGGCATCGTCCCGAAGTTGTGTTCCACCCATAGCATTGTGTAGATGTCCCCAACGAATTCGCCTGCGTCCAGGCTCATGAAGACTCCCGGCTGGTAGGCGCCACCCGCACCACCGTAGAGGTCGAAGAGCCGTTGCGGAGGCAGCTCTCCGGTCGCCCCACCCCCCCTCAGCGTTAAGTCGAGAAAACCCGAGCCGAACGTATACTGATGACGCGTAACCAGCAATTCTGCCCGCATGTAAGAGAAATCGCTATGCCAGAGAGGCCCCTCTGTCAGCTCCAGCTCTCCCAGGACACGCCATGTATTCTCACCCTCCACCTCCAGGTCAGACTCGCCGGCACGCAGGTATTTCTTTGTGTCGAGATCTAGCGTCATCACCACACAATTCAAACGTCCGTCCACGATCGAAGTGTTGTCGCGGTAGCGCTTTGTGGGATAGAGCAGGCTGAAGTTGGTGTTCTTCTTCACGCTCGAATGGAGCTTGTTCTGGTATAGCAGCCTCATGTCCAGGGTGCTCCACGGCTTGAGCCGAAACCAGGCGCTCCACCCCCGCCTCATGTAATAGTCTACGGGGTCAGTGTTGTAGAGCAGCGTGAGCCTGGAGATCCTGTTAGGCGTGTAGACACGCAGTCCCTCGCGGTAAACCACGGCCCGCTCGACGCCCGCGCCGAATGATATCTCGGGGACCCGGAAGAGGGCCCTTTCCACCTCCAGCCCGTACTTCCACTGACGGTCGGCAAACCCGTAACCGCCTTTCACCATCAGTCTCGTCAGCGGAATGGGCTCCCTGAAAGCCAATCCCGCACCCAGGTAGAGACCTTCCACCCTGTTATGGTGAAAGAAATCGGATGACTCGGTAAATGAAGAGTTGCTCTGTCCCAGCTGACTGGTTAAAACACCGATGGCAAAGCGGCGAATAGAACCGATCTGCTCCCATTCCCTTTCGATCCTCTCGAAGGCGGCCGATTCATCATTGGTCAGGGGCAGTCGCTGCAGGCCTTCCCAGATCGTGGAATCGGCCACATCAGCGGCTGGTTCGATATTCAGCTCGTATCGGCCAAAGAGACTTGGCGGAAGATCTTCGTTTATACCGTAGTCATACAGGACGGAGTGAAGATCCATGTAGGCTGGTCTCTGTATCCCGATGTCCACGGTGAACCGCATCCTCGAGTCGATCGGAAGCCAGTACATCCCCTCATATGCCGCGAACTGCTGCTGCAGATGCCACTCATTCAGCGGGCGGCTGTTCATCGCCTCGTTGCCGTTGAGATCCACGCTCACGAGAAGGTATGACCCCTCGGCAATTGCGATTGTACCTGTGAAGAGCGGCATGGTCTGGGTTTTCGGCTCCACATGCAGCCTGTAGACCTTCCTGCCCACGGCCATGGTGGTATCAATAATCGAGTATCTATAGTGTTTGAGTGCGGAGGATGCCAAAGGCGTAGGTACGTTGTTCGAGCCAATGATGACTCTGTCGCGGATGAAATTGGGCAACCGCCCGGCCGTGAAGATATTCTGGGTGGCAGAGAAAGTTGAGGACTGCCGCCGCGCGGTGATCGTTTCCAGATAGTTATCGGGCGCCTTCCAGTAGCCTCTGGTCTGTGTTTCGAGCAGGCTGATTATCTCCAGCCATTCTCCCTCTTCATCCTTACGCGGTATCGAGATCTTTGTGCGGGTATAGGCATCGAAACGGTAGGAGCGCAGAGTCTCCAGCATCGCCTGCTTCCTGGCTATCGCCTCGCGGATGAGATCCTCGGCCGGATCGCCGGCACCCGGGCGGATGATGACATCAGGCAGTTTCAGAATGGCGGGGCGCAGGGAGATATCCATCTGCATTGTCTCGGTGCCAAAAGCCACGCGGAGCGTGTCCGAGTAGTAACCCATATATCCGAAAGCGATCCGGTAGAAACCCGGTTCAAGGACCAGACGGTAGCTGCCCTCCGAGTTCGAGATGGTTCCCAGGGTGCTATCAAGTACCCGGATGTTGGCGCTGGGCAGGGGTTCTCCCGTTTCGGCATCGCGCACGGTGCCGAGCAGCCGGCCCAGCTGCTGGGCGGATACCTGGAAAGGGAAACAGAGGAAGATCAGAAGAAACGGAACTGCCCGGGCAAAGGCGAACACTCCGTATTTACCTCATCGGCTCGAGTCGGTAAAGGTCGCCGGCATTAATCCGTCTCCCGAATGTATATCACCTAACGCCTGGAAAGCATCCTGCCCGCCAGTTCCCCGGTGAACTGGCGGCCATCAACAGCCATCCGACCATTCACTATCACATACACCATACCTTCTGCAAGCTGATGAGGCTGCTGGTAGGTCGACTTATCCCTGATCTTATCGAGATCGAAAACCACCACATCCGCGTAAGCACCTTCGCGCAGGACCCCACGATCGGGGATATTGAAGACCGTTGCTGAAAGGCTCGTCATGCTTCTCACGGCCGCCGCAAGGTCTATCACACCCTCCTCTATTACGTACTTCCGTATCTTCCGGGGGAAGGTGCCGTAACTCCTGGGATGGGGTGTCCCGACATTCATCTGCGGAAGAGAGCCGTCCGAGGAGGTCATCGTCCACGGCTGGCGCATGAATGTCCTGATATCGGCCTCATTCATGTTGAAGGAAATTATCGAGGGTCCGCCCTGCTTGAGCAGCTCGATGGCGGTGTTCACAGGATCCATACCCCGTTCCTCCGCCACCTCCTGCAGCGTTTTCCCAACGATTGATGGGTCGGACCTGAAACTGCTGAACATAATCCGGGTCGCCCCTGCCCGCCTCTTCAGATTGACTACTATCTCCCCGCGTATCCGGGCCCTGATCTCAGGGTCTTCGAACCGCCTCTGTAGTTCACCGCTGCCGCCGGCCTGCGCCCAGCGTGGCAGCAGGGCCGCACTCAAGCCAGTGCTCGAAGCTTCATATGGATACTGGTCGGCGTAGATCTCGAGCCCCTCGGCCCTTGCCTGCTCAATACGGTTCACGACTGCCCCGGAGAAACCCCATACCCTCGGTCCGAGAGCTTTGATGTGGGATACGACGCCGGTGAGCCCGGCTTCTCGCGAGATCTGGATCAGCTCGTCCACGGCGGCGATGAGGCCCACCGTATAATCCGACTCGTCGCGAATATGACTCTCGTGTATTCCCCCGTATTCGGCCACCACACGGGCCAACTCGACCAGCTCTTCTGTCTCTGAAAAACTGCCCGGAACGTAGAAGGGACCGCTCGACATTCCGAAGGCGCCGTCTTCCATACCTTGCCGGATCAGTGCCTTCATCTCCTCGAGTTCTACCTCTGTTGGGGCCCGGTCTTCCATGCCCATAACCGCCCTGCGGACCGAGTTGTGACCGATAAACTGGGCGACATTCACTCCCAGGCCGTCCTCGATCAGCTGTTCACGCTGGCCGGCTATATCCACCGGCCCACTGCCGCACGGTCCGATGACAACGGTTGTATTCCCCTGTGCCAACAAAGGGTGGGCAGGACTGCGATCGGGGGTTACCAGTCCTCTTCCGGCGTGGATGTGCACGTCGATGAATCCCGGCGCCACGTAGAGCCCTCCGGCATCGATCATACGCTCCGCCTGAGCGGCGGAGAGATCTCCCACGGCCACAATCCTGTCGCCCGTGATCCCGAGGTCGGTGTAATACCACGGGTTGCCGGTACCATCCAGCACCCGGCCCCCGTGGATGATCAGGTCATACGGCTCCTGGACCTTGATAGCGCCAATTGCCGCACACGCCACCACCAGGGTCAGCAGGGCCCCGGTCAGAACGGTCAGCCTTCTTTTCATGACCTAACCTCCGAGTACACAGGCAAATTACAGGTTGGCTTCCAGGAGCCCCGCCATGCGACCCTGGATACTTATGGCTTCAGGCATGTCCGCGGCGGTATATCAACCTATCCCCTCCATTTCCCTCCGCCGCCGTTCGCACTCTTTAAAAGAGTTTACGACCACTTCCACGACCTCTTCGGGCGAATCGGTGACCGTGAAAAGGTCGAGATCACCGGTAGATATCTTGCCTTCGGTGAGCAACCTATCCCTGAACCAGTCGAGCAGGCCCTGCCAGTAATCCGAACCGAACAGGATTACCGGGAAGTGCTGTATCTTGTCGGTCTGCACCAGCGTGAGCGCCTCCATCATTTCGTCCATGGTCCCCCAGCCGCCCGGAAAGATCAGGTAGGCCTGGGCATACTTGAGGAACATCGTCTTGCGCGCGAAGAAGTAGCGGAACCCCAGCTCGAGTGTGATGTAGTCATTGGTCTTCTGCTCAAAAGGAAGTTCGATTCCAAGGCCCACCGATACCGCTCCGGCTTCCATGGCTCCCCTGTTGCCCGCCTCCATGATACCGGGCCCTCCTCCCGTAATGATCGTGAACCCCGCCTCGCCCAGCATCCGGGTCGTCTCGACCGCTTTCTCGTACATAGGATCGTCCGGTGTGGTTCTGGATGAGCCGAACACCGTCACCGAGGGTCCCAATTCGGCCAGCTCGTCGAACCCCATTACGAATTCCCCCAGGATGCGCAGAACCCGCCACGGGTCGGTATTGACAAAGGGTGCGGGTTCCGGCACTGGTGCTTCAAATAGTCTTCTGTCTTCGGTCGGCCTGGCCGGCCGTATCGTTTCGTCCGTGCTCATTACACTTTCCCTTATGCTCAGGCTGTTATTGACGGACACCTATCAAGTCTAGAGAATAGCATGTACAGCAAGAATTAGACATTCTCAAGAAGCAGAGGTTGCCCGGATGTATGCAAACAGGTTTCGCCCCCTTGTTCTCTTCCTACTTCTGATCCTTACCGCCCATCCCTGCGGGGTGACCGCCCAGGAGCGGATCACAACCCCGCTGGAGCAGTTCGGTCACCAGATAGGTGACGACTACTTTCTGGCCAACTACGCCCAGCTCCAGGAGTACTGGGAGAAGCTCGCAGGCGAGTCGGAGCGTATTATCCTGGAGTCTATTGGCAGGACGGAGCAAGGCCGGAAACAGCTGATGGCCATCATTACATCTCCCGCCAACCACAGAAACCTCTTCCGTTATAAGGAGATAGCCAGCCTGCTGGCAAAGGCACAGGGTGTATCGGAGGAGGAGGCCAGAGCCCTGGCCGAGGAGGGAAAGTCCGTGGTCTGGATAGACGGCGGGCTCCACGCCAGCGAGGTGGTGGGAGCGCAGCAGCTGATAGAACTGGTCTACCGGATGGCGAGCCGGAACGACCCGGAGACCATGCGGATCCTGGACGACGTCATCCTGCTTGCCGTCCTGTGCAACCCTGACGGGATGGATCTTGTATCGAACTGGTACATGCGGAACCCGGACCCGCAGGAGCGGAGCACCAGGGGGCTGCCGGTCCTCTACCACAAGTATGCCGGCCACGACAACAACCGCGACTCATACATGGCCAACCTGATTGAAACCGAGAGCATGAACCGGGTCATGTACAGGGAGTGGTTCCCCCAGATCATCTACAATCACCACCAGACCGGCCCTGCCGGTACTGTGATATTCGCTCCACCATTCCGCGACCCACCCAACCACAACCTCGACCCCCTCATACTGACGAGCCTGGAACAGGTCGGCTCCGCCATGCATCACAGGTTCGTCCAGGAAGGAAAGGGAGGGTCGACGATGCGCTCGGGTGCCCACTACTCCATCTGGTGGAACGGTGGCCAGCGCACGACTCCCTATTACAAGAACATGATCGGTCTTCTGACCGAGATTATCGGGAATCCCACCCCGATGGAGATCCCCTATATCCCGGGCCGGCAGATAAGCAGCAACGATCTTCCCCTGCCGGTCGAGCCGGGGGTATGGCACATGAGGCAGTCGATCGAATACTCGATGACGGCCGATATGGCGGTGCTCGATTACGCCTCCCGGTTCAGGGACACGCTCCTGTTCAACATCTGGCGCATGGGGGCGAACTCGACAGAGAGGGGAAACCGTGACAGCTGGACGATCCTGCCCAAACAGATCGACGCAGAGAGTGAGAGACTGCAGAGTGGCCGTGGAGACCGCCAGGATTGGGAGCGGGGCTTGCGCGATCCGGCGAACAGGGATGCCCGCGGGTTCGTAATCCCTTCAGACCAGGCCGATTTCCCGACCGCCACCAAGTTCGTGAACGCACTGCTCAAGAACGGTGTGTCAGTGCTGAGGGCTACCGAGGATTTCCGGTTGGAGGAGAGGGACTACCCTGCCGGCTCCTATGTCGTCAAGACGGCCCAGGCCTTCCGGCCCCACGTGCTCGATATGTTCGAGCCGCAGAACCACCCTAACGATTTCGCCTATCCGGGTGCTCCACCCACCGCGCCGTACGACAATGCCGGATGGACACTGGCCTATCAGATGGCCGTTGAGTTCGACAGGATAGCGGAAGGCTTCGACGGGCCGTTCGTGCCTATAGAAGGGCTGGCCGAACCGCCCGCCGGAACCATTTCGGGCCCGGCCGATGCCAGAGGATTCCTGCTCAGCCACGAAGTGAACGATTCTTTCATTGCGGTCAACCGCCTGCTGGCCAACGGCAAAGATGTCTACTGGCTGAAGGAAACCGTTCGGGCCGGCGACCGCGGATTCCCGGAGGGTACTTTCTACATACCGGCCGGCAGCGACGTCAGATCGATGCTGGAAGGCATGGCCGGGGAACTCGGGTTGAACTTCACCGGCGTTACCCGCCGGCCTTCGGGTCGAGCCCTCAAGCTCCGGCCAGTCAGAATAGGCCTGTGGGACCGCTACGGCGGTTCGATGCCTTCGGGATGGGTCCGGCTTATCCTGGAGAGGTTTGAATTCGACTTCGAGCTCGTGTTTCCGCCGGAGCTGGACAAGGGTGACCTCAACGCAAAGTTCGACGTCCTGATCTTCCCCGACGGCGCCATTCCATCCTTCCGCCCGGGTCGGGGTGGGGGCAGATACGGCCGAGGCGGGGCGCCCAACCTGGAGAACCTCCCGGCGGAGTATCGGGATCGCCTGGGAAGCGTATCCACGGCCAACACCATCCCCCGGTTGGAGGCCTTCTTGAAGGCCGGTGGCATCATCATCACCATGGAAGGCTCCACCAGCCTCGGATACCACCTGGGGCTTCCAATTTCAGACTACCTGGTGGACAGCGAAGGGACGCCACTACCCCCTTCGGAGTTCTTC
>JAGLTZ010000268.1 GCA_023135015.1 Candidatus Latescibacterota bacterium | reverse complement strand
CTTTTGCGCAACTTCGGCGTCAATCTGCCGGCATAAAGGGGTTGTATCGCGAAGCTATGCTTCAACCAGATACTTTAATTCCACCCCCATTTTCGCCAGCTCATCGATCATTCTTTCAAAGCGGTCGCCGGTGAAGAGCTGTTCGGGGAACCAGACTCCTCTCTCGGGCAGTTCATCATTGGCTATCATGCGGGCTGCGAGCACTGCGGGGAACCCTGTTGTGCGTGCCATGGCAGTGTATTGGGTTTCGGTATCGAGATAATCTACCAGCTCGAAAATATGCCGCTGCTCCTTCCCTTCCTTGAGGCCTTCCACCTCTATGCGCATCACAAGGATATCACCTTCCGAACTGAGCCTTAACTTTTCCCCGAGCAGTTCAATCAATACGTCACGTGGTACGATTTCCGACCCGCCGATCATGACGGGGCGGTCATCCAGCAGGCCGCATTCCTTCAATGCCCGCATGCATTCCAAATGGCCGGGATACCGCAGGGTTTTTTCGAAGAGGTTATTCTTGATGTCGCCGCCCACCGTCAACGGCAGGGAGGCGAGACCGTCAGTGAAGAATCCCTCGAGCGTTCCTATCGGCTCGGGGAATGAGATCTCCTCCAGACCTGAAAGAGGCTCGACTGTTACACGTTCCCCGTTTTCGATGATTGTGGCCGTACGCAGGTAGGCGTTGAAAACACTCTCCAGCAGGTAGACGGTCTGGTAGTAGAGCGGCGGTTCTTTCTTTACCGGTATCCCGCCAACATAGATCAATCCGTTATGGGTCTCATCGAGCAGCTCCATTCCCCTGCCGATACACATGTTGCTGATACCGGGCGCCACCCCCATACCGGGGACGATCAGACAGCCGGCATCTGCCGCCTGGTCGTGTAGTGCCGCACGTTTTTCGGGAGCTTCGCCTACCAGGTCGACAAAGGAGACATGGGCGCCGATCGCTGCCTGGATGGCCGGGTAGCTCATGCTGTGCGGCAGTGCACCGATAGCGACGGTGTGATCCTCGAGGGCGGCGGAAGCCGTCGCCGTGTCGGTGATGTCCAATACCTGCGTGCTGAGCCGGTCGCTGGCGATAGAGTGTGCGGCTTCGGCCAGCAATGTGTCGCTGATATCAAACAGGGAAACCTCCGAGCCCGTTCCGGAGTCGATCAGTTCCTTCGCTATGACTCGACCCATCTGGCCGGCGCCGATCACTGCATAGTCTTTCATCAAAACCCCCTCAAACTTCCTATAGGACGATTCCAACCAATATGTAAAGCACTGATACTGCAACCGCCACCGTCAGTGTGTACGGCAGCTGGGTTTTAACATGGTCGATGTGATCGCATGCACTTCCGAGTGAAGAGAGAACCGTGGTGTCGGAAAGCGGCGAGCAGTGGTCACCGAACACTCCACCGCCTGCCACGGCTGCAAATGAACTCCAGACCAGGGTGCCCACCTCCTGGCCGGCGAACTGGTAAGCAAGGGGCAGCGCGATCGGGATCATGATAGCATAGGTGCCCCACGATGTACCGGTCGAGAAGCTGACAAAGCTGCTGATCAGGAACAGAAGCAATGGGAGCAGGACGGGGGACATCCATCCCTGCGTACTGTTGACTACGAATTCAGCGGTTCCCATCTCCCGGCTGACTGTGTTGATGCAGTAGGCCAATGCCAGAATGATGACGGCGGGCATCACCCCCTTCATCCCCGCATAGACAGTCTTCATGATCCCGGCCAGATCGTCCACTCTCTGGATCCACATGGTGACGCCGAGTACGGCGCAGGCCAGCATGAAACTTTCCAGGACACTGGCCCTGCCGGTCAGTACGAAAGTTGAAATGTTCACGGTGATTATCAGGAACACCGGGAGCAGGAAATTCAGGATGATTCCGGGCTTCGGCGATGATGAAGCCTCGAGCTGGGTCAGTTCCTTTCCCATCATGGGTACCGCTCCGTCTCGAAGCACCTTCCCTGTTCGTCTGGTTCTCTCCTCCGCCCTCTTCATGGGACCGAAATCGGGTACGATCTCGAGCACGACGAGAAGCACCATGATTACCGCGAGGAAGGCATAGAAATTGAACGGGATGCTGTGGAGGAATAGCTTGAGCGCTTCCTCCCTGCTGCCGATGCCCGCATGGCCTATGGCCAGTCCGCTCAGATACGCCGCCCACCCGGTGATCGGCACCAGCACGACCAACGGTGCGGAAGTCGAATCACAGATGTATGCCAGCTTCTCACGAGAGATGCGGAAGCGGTCGGTAAGGTTGCGCATGACCGGCCCCACGAACAGCGGGCTGAAGTAATCACTGAAGAAGATGAAAAGACCCATACCCCAGCCCAGGGTTCCGACTCTTTTTCTGTTTGTGGCCCACCCCTGAGCCCGGTTCGAGAACATGTCCACAGCACCGCTGCGCTGGAAAAAGGCGATGAGAATACCGATGCAGAACTCGATGCCGCAGATCCAGATGAAGTCTTCGTTGCCCAGTGCCCTTGTGATGAGGGCGGGAAAGCCCTGTATCCCCTGGCCCATGAGGATGACGCCCGCAATACAGGCCAGAGCGAGGCTGATAACGGCATCACGCGTTATAAAGGCGAGGATAACGGCGAGCAGGGCGGGGATTATCGAGATCCAACCAGGTTCCAATTGCTCATCCCATCCTGAAGATGCGGGTAATACCTGTAATTACAGCAGGAATTGGACAGGTGGACCGCAGTATATTGAGGGTATCGTCTCACTTCAAATCAGTTTCTGTCCGGAAACGGCTCTTTTGCGCAATTTCGGTGTCAATCTGCCGGAGTTGCTCGCCGGCTTACGCCGGACTCGCGGTCCAAACTACGGACTCTTGTGCGGCGTGCAGTGAGTACGCCTCCGCGCAATCCGTTGATTTCCTTGACCTTGCGCAAAATTGCTCGTTTCCAAACCAGAAACGAATCAAACTTCGTCATATGTGACAGAGGAGATGCCCTGATGAAAACGTACAGACAGACATTCGCGATGATTGCGGGCCTGTTCGTGCTGCTGGCGATTCTTGTCACTGTTGTGCGTCTTCCATCCTCAGATGAAACCGAAAAGCAGTGGAATCTTGCAAAGGTGGTTGTTTCGGGCAGTGAGGTGATCGAAGAAGTCGAGCAGGACAGCACGGCTATGTCTCTGATCCGGCAGATCAGATCACTCGATTATCGATTTGTATCGAATATCGGGCCGGGATTCCTCTGGGTCATTGTGGATGACGATGAGTTAAGCGCTCTCCACGAGGGAGGGAATGATGTTGAACTGATCATGAAAGGGAGAGAGAGAGATTTATTCAAAAGAATGGTATGGGGGCCCCGGATGGAACTCCCTGCCGGATACAATACCTATAACAAGATCATCGATGAATTAAGGAGGATTAATCACAGGTTTGCTGATATCACTTCTCTGGAATCGATAGGAAAGACACAGAGATACGGGAAAGATATCTATGCGATTAAAATCTCGGATAATGCCCTGACACGTGAAGATGAGCCGAAGGTTCTGTTCTCGGCGGCGATCCATGGCAATGAAATCATGGGCACTGAGATGTGCCTGGCGTTGATAGATGAGCTGGTGAGTGATTACGGACGAGTTGACACGATTACGCGTGCCGTCGACGGGCTGGAAATCTGGTTCGTACCAGTCATTAATGTGGACGGATATTCTATCGCCACAACCGACCATCCGATGTGGCGTAAGAATGCCCGTGACAACGACGGTGACGGGAGATTGTCGGATGACGATGGTGTGGATCTGAACCGCAACTTCGACTTCCACTTCGGGTCGAGCGGAAGCGACGACCCGGCGTCACGATACTATCGCGGCCCGGCCCCTTTATCCGAGGGGGAGACAAGGGCAATGGCCGCCTTTGTCGAACGCGAGAAGTTCCTCTTATCTATCACTTATCACAGTGCCGAGGCGCGGGTCTATTATCCATGGCTGATTACGCACCAGGGAGAGGAAACATACAGCCCGGAGGATGCTCTATTGACCGATATGGCGGAGGCGATCGCCGGGAGGATCAGGTGCCTCAATGATGACTTCAATTACGAGGCTGTGAGGAATACGTGTGATGACGCCTATACGACCAACTACTACTACGGTGTGCTGGGAACAATAGACTTCATGGTCGAGATGGGGAAATACGATCATGTATACCCAGAGC
>JAGLTZ010000267.1 GCA_023135015.1 Candidatus Latescibacterota bacterium | reverse complement strand
AGAACGGACTCCGGATGGGTACTACTCTATTAAGAATAGAAAAATTCTGGCACGTTGCATTAAGAACCGCCTAAAAAAATCTCTGATGTATGAAAAAGGTAGTTCAGCTCTGAGCCCTGCCTAATGCGGCAGGAAGCAATAATACAGCAAGCAGCGCAAATCCGGCTCCGGTCAAGAAGGCGACCCCCACTCCAAAGGCCTGCCAGAGTGCTCCGAAGAGCAGGCTTGCAGGAAGTGCCCCGATTCCAACTGCGAAATGGTAGGTGCCGAAGGCGAACCCCCGGATACTCTGGGGTGTCAACGAAGCCACCAGAGCCTTTTCGGGCGATTCAGTGAGGCCGTAAAACGAGCCGTATACCACGAACAGTGCCCATATATGCCAGGGTTGCGACGCAAACGCGAAGCCGGCATATACCGCTCCGTAAATGAGCCACCCGGCCGTTATCGCTCTGCGTGGCCCGAACCGGTCGGCCAGCACGCCACCAGGTACGGCCCAGAGCATCTTGGCGATATGGTGGACCCCCCGAGCAGTGGCACAAGCGTGAGGGCGACTCCCAACTGCCTGGCCCGCAGGAGCAGAAATGCATCCGATGCGTTGCCGAGTGTGAAAATGGCGATCACACCGATATAGCGCAGAAATCTGGGCCCCAGCGACCCTACAGGCCGGAGCCGTTCGGATCCCCCACCTGAGCTCCTGCCGGTGGCTGAATCGTTCAATAATCGAGCGGAGTTCTCAGAATCAGAGGAGGGGATTACCTCCCGTACTTTGAGAATGATCACCAGGACCGTCAGCAGGCCTGGAATGGCGGCGAGCGCGAATAGTACCCTGAGACGCTGCCCGAGAATAATAAGCAGCACAGTGGCCAGGAGTGGACCAAGGACCGCGCCTGCGTGATCCGCAGCACGATGAATTCCAAAAGCTGTAGCCCGGTAATTGTCTGGAGCGGAATCTGCGAGAAGAGCGTCGCGTGGTGCAGCCCGAATGCCTTTCCCGACCCTGTCAGAGAACCTGACCACGAGGACATGCCATGGAAGAAAGGCAACAGCTATAAGGGGACGAGCAACCGCAGCAAGCCCGTAACCTATCCCGACAAGGAGTTTTCGGCGCTGGAACCGGTCCGAAATCCACCCACCCCCCAATTTCACCAGGCTGGCAGTCGAATCAGCAATGCCCTCCACCAGTCCCAGAAAGGTCTCACTGGCTCCAAGGACCTGGACCAGGAAGAACGGCAGAAGTGGAAAGATCATTTCGCTGGCGGTGTCGTTGATCAGCGAGACTACCCCGAGCCAGATCACATTCCCTTTCAGCAATAAACGCCATCCAGACCTGGATATCTTCTGATCGTCGTGGGGCACTGAACTCAGCCTTCTCTCTCAAGATCCTCTCTGTTAATCCGGATTGATACGGTTCCTGACTGGTGCACATGCTGATTGCCCTGCGCCAGTGGGGTCTCACACTCATACGTTATAGACTTAATCCTGGTCGGAAGCTGTCCCCTAAAACGGTGTACTTAGGTCGCGTCCAGAATCTCCCGCACCTTACCTGCCAGCTCATTGGGAGAAAAGGGCTTGGGCAGAAACGCCACCCCTTCATCCAGAACTCCGTGATGGACGATAAAGTCGTCCGTGTAGCCGCTCATGAAGAGCACGGGCACCGAAGGGTAGCGAGGCTGCAGGCGCTCTGCCAGTTCGGCCCCGCTCGCACCCGGCATCACGACATCCGTGAGGATCAGGTCGAGTGTCCTGTCTTCATCCTCATAGAATGCCAACGCTTCCTCGGGATTTGCGAAATCTTGCACAGTGTAACCCAGTTCGGACAGGACCTCGGCGGCGAAGTTGCGTACACCTTCCTCGTCCTCAACCAGCAGGATAGTTTCGATACCATGCTGTAGTTCCGGTTCCCTTTCTTTCCTGATAAGAGGTACCGCAGGAGCGTCCACTACCGGCAGGTAGATCCTGAAAGTGGTTCCCACACCCTCCCTGCTTGATACCTCTATTGAACCGCCACTCTGTTTCACGATTCCGTAAACGGTGGCCAGACCCAACCCACTACCGCTTTCCTTGGTTGTGAAAAAAGGCTCGAACAAGTGAAGTCTCGTTTCCTCACTCATGCCCTTCCCGGAGTCGGACACGGTGACCCTCACATATCTGCCGGTTTCCACATAAGGGTGTACGCGCAGGTAATCCTCGCCCAGAACGACCTCTGTTGTTTCGACCTTCAAGATACCTCCTTCCGGCATGGCATCCCGGGCGTTGACAACGAGATTGACCAGTATCTGCTCCATCTGGGTGGGGTCGAACATTATCGGACCCACTTTACCGCCGGGCTGTATAACGAGCTCGATGTCCTCGCCGATGATCCTGTATACCATCGACTTCAGGTCGTAGAGTATTTCGTTGATGTTGAGTACCTGCGGAGAAGTGATCTGCTTCCTGCCGAAAGCCAGGAGTCTCCTGGTCAGTTCCTCGGCGTGTCCCGAGGCTTTCTGTATCGTTTCAAGGCGTTCCCGGAGGGGATCGCCTTCCTTCAGTGACATCATCCCCAGCTGGACGTTCCCCGATATGACGGTCAGGATGTTGTTGAAGTCATGCGCAATACCACCTGCCAGGCGGCCGATGGCCTCCATTTTCTGGGCCTGCAGCAGCTGTCGCTCGAGCTGCCTTCGCTCGGTGATGTCGGAAAAAGTACCCACACCGCCGGTGGGCCGTTCCTGCTCGTCCAGAAGGGGGATTACTGTGAGATTGATCCAGGTCATCGTGCCGTCTGGGAAGCGGATTCCGGTGACCGCATCCCTTACCGGGGCCTTTTCCCGAATCGCACGGATCCACGCTGACTCCTCGAACTGTATTGACATGCCCTCTTCGTTGAGCATCTCCCAGTCCGGACTCAAATATCTGATCTCTTCGGTGTCGGCGCGTTTCAGCCTCAGTATCTGCTCCGCGGCGCGGTTGGCTCTGATGAACCCGCCATCGGCAGCCACCCATACGACCCCTTCGACCATGGTCTCGAACAGAGTGCGGAGATTGCTCTCGCTGATTCTGAGTGCCTCTTCCGTCCTTTTCCTTTCGGTTACATCGCGGACAGCACCCTGAACCAGTCTCTTACCTCCCAAATCAAACATGCTGGAGGAGACCTGTGCAGGGAAGATCTCGCCGTCCTTTTTCTTGAAATCGATCTCGAATTCAGTAAATCCCTCCCTGGATATTTCCTTGAAGGCTTCTCTGGAGACATCCAGCGCTTCGGGTGGATGAAGTTCATAGATTTTCAGTGCTAACATCTCTGGCTTTTCGTACCCGAACAGTTCCAGTGCTCTATCGTTCACATCCAGGATGTTGGCATCCGTATCGTGCAGGAATATGGCATCGTGCGAATGCTGGAAGAGGCTGCTGTACCGATCCTCGCTCTCTCTCAGTTCCTTTTCCGCCTTCTTCCGGTCCGTGATATCACGTGCGAAGATGAGGTCTGCGGGGCGGTCCATGAATGTGATCGTACCTGCATTGATCTCTGCGTGCCGGTCGGAACCGTCCCTGTGCCTGACCATAGCCTCGTATATTGATGGAAATTCTTCTCCGGCCATCCGTCGTCTATATCTATCAACCAGGTCCTCTTCGTATTCAGGATGCATATAGCCGGTCATAGGAGTATCCAGCATCTCCTCGACGGTATATCCAAGCGAGTCTGCCAGTCTCTTGTTCACAAAAACAAGCTTGCCGTCCTGGAGGATGGCGATGCCGTCGTTCGCGCGTTCGACGAGAGTGCGATACTTCTCTTCACTCTCCTGGAGCGCTTCTTCTACCTGCTTGCGAACCGTGATATCCCGTACGATCCCGAGTGTCGCGTCCTCTCCGTGATACTTGATCCTGGTCGTATTGGTACGGACTATCAGCTCCCTTCCATCCCCGGTAATGGCTTTGAACTCGTATTCGGGAGTGACTCGCTCTCCTCTGGCATACATCTCGGCCCGTTCAATCACGATGGGTCTGCTCTCCGGCGCTACCAGGTCCATGAAGTGGAAACAGGGGGAGTTCACCTCCTCCAACGTAACTCCGAACATCTCCTCGAAGCCTCTGTTTATAAGAGGGAAGCGTTTCCCTACAGGCAGGTAAATGGCGTCTCTTGTGTTCTCCAGCAGTAGGGAGAGCATTTCCCGGACCTCGTTCTCGTCCGTGAGCTGCAGGGATGCGACTTCTGGGGAGGGTTCCTTCTGTTTCCGTGGACACATTGAGATCTACTCCTTCATTCCATGCGCCTGATACTGTTCAGCGCCGAGTCGCGGCTGGCCTGGAACGTAAAACTGATAAAAGATTGTTTACCGTATTCTCGTGAACGAATTCCCAAGCTGCAGGACTGC
>JAGLTZ010000266.1 GCA_023135015.1 Candidatus Latescibacterota bacterium | reverse complement strand
TGTACTCGTTCCCATCCTTGATAGCTGTGGTCTTAATGGCTCCGGCGTCGGTCCCGGCCCCCGATTCTGTTAGGGCATAGGAGCCGAGCCGCTCACCCGATGCAAGCTTCTTAAGAAAATTTTCCTTTATGTAGTCGCTGCCGAACTTGTAGAGCGGCTCACACGCCAGGCTATTATTGACCGACATGATCACACCGACTCCGGCGTCGACACGGCATATTTCCTCCAGTGCCATCACATATGCCATATGTCCCGCTCCCGTTCCTCCCCATTCCTCGGGGATGGCGATACCCATGAAGCCGAGCTCTCCCAGCTGTTTTACGATGTCGACAGGAAATTCGGCGTCCAGGTCACGCTGGGAAGCACCCGGTTTTATCTCGCTCTCGGCGAAATCCCTGGCCGCCTGCCTGATAAATTCCTGTTCTTCTGTGGGCTTGAAATCCACGGTAGCTTCTCCTATTGAGTGTAGTTGTAGAAACCGATGCCTGTCTTGCGACCCAGGTGGCCTGCCGCGACCATCTTTCGCAGCAGCGGGCACGGCCTGTATTTGGGGTCACCCAGTTCCCGGTGCAGCACTTCCATTATATCGAGACATACTTCCAGACCAATGAAATCGGCAAGGGTGAGAGGTCCCATCGGGTGAGCCATTCCCAGCTTCATCACAGTGTCTATGGCATCGCGGTCAGCAACACCCTCCATCAGGGCGTAGACGGATTCGTTGATCATCGGCATCAGAACCCTGTTGCTGACGAAACCCGGGTAGTCGTGAACCTCGACAGGTGTCTTGCCCAATGCCTTCGCTTCAGCCATGACGGCCTCGGTTGTTGCATCATCTGTTGAATACCCCCTGATGACTTCCACCAGGGTCATCATCGGGACCGGATTAAAGAAATGCATACCGATGAACTGCTGGGGCCTCCCGGTCAGTGCGGCAAGGCGGGTGATACTGATGCTCGAGGTGTTGGTGGCGAGGATCGCATCCTCCTTAGCAATTTCATCCAGCTTCCTCCAGACCTCTGATTTCATATCGAACGTCTCGAGCACGGCCTCTATCACCAGATCCGCCCCCTCTGCATCTTCGAGGTTGAGGGTCGGTGCTATCCTGGCAATGGCATCGTCCGCGGCCTGCTGGTCTATCACCTCCTTTTTCACCTGTCGTCCCAGGTTCTTCTCTATAGTGGAGAGCGCTCGGTCGAGATACTCCTGGGCTATGTCCACCAGCGTTACACTCCGACCGGTGAGAGCCGCAAGATGGGCGATACCGTTTCCCATGGTCCCCGCGCCGATCACTGCATAATGTTCGATAGCCACGATCTCATCCCCTTCTCTTATGTTTGATCCTAATTAATTTCTGGACGCGTTGCTTCTCCTCAGTTCTCCACCTCCACAGCAAGCGCCACAGCTCCACCACCGCCGAGGCAGAGTGTTGCAAGCCCTCTGCTGCCACCTCTGTCCTTCAAAGCGTAAATCAAGGTCGTCAGCACCTTGGCGCCGCTTGCGCCTATAGGGTGCCCGAGGGCGATTGCGCCGCCGTTGACGTTGACTCGATCCCAGTCCCAGCCCAGTTCCTTCCCATCGGCCAGGGCCTGGGCTGCAAATGCCTCATTAGCCTCGATCAGGTCGAAATCGTTGATATCCATGTCGAGCTGCCCCAGAAGTTTCTTCACGGCCTCCACCGGCGCGTAAAAGAGTTCCTTCGGCACAACGGCTGCCTGTGCATAGCCGATGATGCGTGCCAGGATCGGGGCGCCCAGCTCCTCGGCGGCCTCGCGCGCCGCAACAACCAGCGCACTCGCCGCGTCATTCAGCCCAGGTGCGTTACCTGCGGTGACCATGCCGTCTTTTTGGAAAGCTGGACGCAGCTTGGCCAGGACTTCAACCGTCGTGTCGGGTCTCGGTGTTTCATCCTGTGTCACTATTACCGGGTCACCCTTGCGCTGAGGCACTTCGACGGGAACGATTTCGGCATCGAACCTGCCCTCTTCCTGTGCTTTCACCGCCTTCATCTGACTCTGATACGCGAATTGGTCGAGATCCTCACGGCTCAGCCCCGACTTTTCGGCCGTATACTCTGCCAGATTACCCATGTGGCAGTCATTGAAGAAACACCACAGTCCATCTTTGATCATTATGTCGGTGGCTTCCTGATGGCCCAGCCGCATACCGGCACGCGCCGTTGGGAGCCCGTACGGGACATTGCTCATACTCTCCTGGCCTCCGGCAACCAGGATCTGCGCATCCCCGGCCTTGATCATGCTCGACGCAATCATCACCGCTTTCAGCCCCGATCCGCAAACCTTGTTGATTGCCATGGCGGGTGTCTGCTCCGGCA
>JAGLTZ010000265.1 GCA_023135015.1 Candidatus Latescibacterota bacterium | reverse complement strand
AGCGAGGGTTTCGCTGGCGCCGGAGCGTTTCTCCGACAGACTCCTAGCGTAGGCGTAAAACAGGGAGGGCCGTTATGAGGATTTCACCCGTTAGACGATATTGCTGCTTGATAGTACCTGTTCTTATCGTGTCGCTCACCGTAGCCTGCTCCTCTCAAAAAGGAGCGGCCCGGGGCGGTGCTCCCGAACCTGTAGTCGGCATTGTCGATTTTATGGCGGAGAACATGAACCTCACACAGGCCCGGGCGGTGACCGACCGCGTCCTCTACTACCTGGGGCGCGTGGAGGGCCTGAAGGTTATTTATCGCGACCAGATGGAAACGATCTTCAGAGAAAAGAGCTTCCGGATATCTGGCCCCTGCAACACCGACGATTGTATTACACAGGTAGGCAAGATACTTGGGGCTACCATGATGGTGGCGGGAGAGGTTTCAAAGGCCGGGGATTTCTACCATCTCGAGGTTCGCCTGATCAACGTTTCGACTTCGAGGATGGTCAATCACGCATTCTCCGATGTAAGAGGCATTGAGGACCTGATGTCGACCGGCGCCGAGAGCGTGGTAAATGCACTGATGTCAGGGAAATAATACTCAGTCGAAGCTTACCGCATCCCCTTCGATAACAACGAACAGGACCAGAGGGTGGCCCGCGGCATACGGGATCATCCTGTAGTCGTCGGCATCCCATATCACCAGGTCAGCGGCCAGACCTACCTCCAGGCGGCCCACCTCATCCTGGAGCCCTAACGCCCTGGCGGCATTGACGGTCACGCCCTGAAGCGCCTCCGCAGGATGCATACCCATCTGGCTGCAGGCGATAGTCGTTATCAGCGGAAGGCTCATGAAGGTGGAGGAGCCGGGATTGAAATCAGTTGCAAGGGCGACCTGCGCCCCCCGGTCGAGAAGATCCCTGGCCGGGGCATAGTCTCCCTTTCCAAGAAAGAGAGTTGTGCCCGGCAGAAGCACCGGCACGGTGGCCGAGCCGGCCAGGGCTACGATGCCTGATTCGGTTAGAGCAGTCAGGTGCTCGGCCGAGACAGCCCCGATCGATACGGCCATCTCGGTACCGCCCAGGGCTTCGAATTCGTCGCTGTGGATCTTGGCGCCCAGCCCGTGTTCGAGCCCTGCCCTCAGTATCCGCTCCGACTCCTCAACACTGAATACACCCTTCTCGCAAAATACATCGCAGAACCGTGCTACCCCCTGCTTCGCAACCTCGGGAATCATTTCATTGATTACGAGATCGACATAACCTGTCCGGTCTGACTGGTATTCGTCCGGCACTTCGTGGGCCCCGAGGAAGGTGGGCACAACCCTCAGCGATTCCTCCTCGGCCAGCCTGCCTGCCACCGAAAGCGCCTTCAGCTCCTCCCCTGTGGAGAGCCCGTAGCCGCTTTTAATCTCAACGGTGGTGGTCCCTGTGAAAGCCATCGCCGCCATACGGGCCTGTGCCGAGTTGAAGAGAAGGTCTTTGTCGGCCTCCCTGAAGCTCCTTACCGTCGAGCGGATGCCGCCGCCCGACTCGGCGATCTCCAGGTAGCTGCTTCCCATGCAGCGCATCGCGTATTCGTCGTGGCGGCTTCCGTCAAACACCAGATGTGTATGGCAGTCGACCAGCCCCGGTGTGACGAGGCGGCCTTCGGCATCCACGATCAGCGCATCTGAGGTGTCGACCTCTTTCTCAACAAGATCCTCTCCACCCACGTACAGGATCAGACCATCACCGCAGGCGACAGCGGCATCGGAAATCAGTTCGGGCACAAAAGTGCTGTGCTTGAGGCTGAGGTCCGGACTGCCCGTTTCGGAGGCAGCGGGGCGGGCCGTGTAGGCCTGCCCGATACCGGTCACAACCAGGTCGGCCTTCCTCTTTTCCTGCATATAGTGCTCCCCCGGTAAGTATCCAGAGTCAGGATGGACGCTATTAAGGAATCTTCACGCCTTTCTCCACCGCCACTCTCACCGCCTCTTCGTAGCCGGCGTGGACGTGCCGCATCACGCCTATGGCCGGATCATTCGTCAGGACTCGCTCCAGCCGGCGCGCCGCTTCCGCAGTCCCGTCCGCCACAGTGACCTGGCCGGCATGGGTGGCCAGCCCGATGCCGACACCGCCGCCGTTGTGGATGCTTACCCATGTGGCGCCCGAAGCGGTATTGAGCATCGCATTCAGCAGGGGCCAGTCTGCGATGGCATCAGAGCCGTCCTTCATACCTTCGGTTTCCCTGTACGGGCTGGATACCGAGCCGGTATCAAGGTGGTCACGGCCGATCACGATGGGAGCCTTCAGCTCACCCTTTGAAACGAGATCGTTGAGGGCCAGCCCGAAAGTCGCCCTCTCGCCAAGCCCCAGCCAGCAGATACGAGCGGGAAGCCCCTGCTGCGGAACCCTGTCACGGGCCAGTGCAATCCAGCGGTGGAGTATCTGATTCTCGGGGAAGAGCTCCAGCACCAGATCATCAGTCCGGAGTATGTCGGAGCGCTCTCCCGAAAGGGCGACCCATCGAAACGGCCCCCTCCCCTGGCAGAACATAGGCCGGATATAGGCCGGCACAAACCCGGGATAGTCAAATGCATTCTCTACACCGGCCGTTTTGGCCTGGCCGCGGAGGTTGTTGCCGTAGTCAAAG
>JAGLTZ010000264.1 GCA_023135015.1 Candidatus Latescibacterota bacterium | reverse complement strand
ACTCTGCAGGACAAACCGCCGCCCCGCTGATAACGGACCCAGAGACGTCACTGCAAGATCAATACAGGGGGTGTCCGGGTGATATACTGCGGCACCCCTTTTCTGTATAATGAACATTAGGCGGCAACCTGTCGTATTATTGGTTACCGTCCAGAAGCGGCCCTCAATCCCAAGATCGATGGACGTGCAAGCATGATGTCACAGGAAGAGATGGCAACATCAGTACAGCCTGAAGGTGGGCAGCGGCCTGTTGATTTCTGGCAGCAGATCCTTCTTGTCTTCTCCGATCCTGCAAAGGCGTTTAAGGAGCTGACAACGAATCCCCGCTGGATCGGGGCATTCCTCGTAGTACTGCTGTTCACGGTGGCGGGTACCCAGGCCACCTACCCGCTGATTATGCAGATGCAGAGAGACTCCATAATGCAGAACCCACGGATCAGTGAAGAACAGGCAGATATCCTGCTCGAGCGTTATTCGAGTACCCCCGGTCCTGGAGGGCGCGCGGTGATGACACTCGCCCAGACATTCGGGCTGGCGGTATGGCTCGTGGTGATGAGCGGTATACTGATGTTCGGAGGGAATATCCTTCTGGGTGGGGAGTCCAACTTCAAGACCTTGATGGCGATAGCGGCACACTCGTGGCTGGTCCTCGTCCCCAAGACACTGCTCACGGTGCCGCTCATGCTGGCGAAGGGCAGTATGGCAGTATCAACAAGCCTTCAGATACTCATACCCAGCGATCAGTGGATGACACCTCTGGGATCGGCGCTTGGTGCGGTCGATCTTTTTACGATCTGGACGATAGCCCTCATCGTAATAGGAATATCGGAGGCCTACAGCTTTACGAGGGTGAAATCAACTGCCCTCGTGGTCAGTCTCTACATGGTGATGGTAGTGATCGGGGTTGCGCTGACCGCGCTGGGCAGGGGGCTGATTTCAGGTCAGTAGTAGGAGGTTCAAACCTTCAGGAGTATTGAAATGCGTGAAATACCATTACGGCTTCTGAGCTTTTCACTTGCAGCGGTTCTGGTGGCGGCTGCGCCCGGCCGGGTTTGCGGCCAGGAGCCTCTCACACTGGACGACTGCGTGGCACAGGCTCTGGCTAGAAATCCCCAGATCAGCAGGGCCGATCAGCAGGTCAGGCAGAGTGAGCTGCAGAGGCGGCAGGCCGCAAGTGCACTGCTTCCAACGATATCGTTGAACGGTGCCTTCTCACGGTACACAAGTGTTTCACCACAAAGGCTCCTCAACCCCGCGACAAACCAGATAGTCGAGGGAAGTTCCACCGCACTAACCAGCATGAACTACTACTCGGGATTGAACATCTCACAGTCGCTGTTCAATCGGTCTATCACCGCCTTGTATACACAGGCGCTTGCCGGTGAACAGACAGCGAAGGCTGGGGCGGAAATGCAGAACCAACTGGTAGTGCTGCAGGTCCATCAGGCCTACTACGCTTTATTGCGCACCAAGCGTAACCTGGAAGTGGCGAGTAAGGATGTTAATTACAATACGGAACTTCTGCGCCAGGTTGAGACGATGTACGAACTAGGGAACCGCGCCCGGGTGGATGTACTCCGGCAGAAGAGCGCCCTGGCTCAGGCACATCAACGCCTGATTGCGGCCGAGAACGGTGTGAAGAAAGCACGAGCCGAGCTGAATTACCAGATGGGAGCTTCCCCTACACTGCCGATTGAAGTCGTAGATGATCTGGAGCTGGTCCCGCAGGAGGTCTCTTTTAACGCTTCACTCGAGCGCGCCTTCTCGGCTCATCCCACTCTTCGCCAGGCCTCGCTGGGAGTAACGGCCGCCCAGGCTGGAGTAGAAGCGGCGGGCGCCGCTCGCTATCCCTCGATGAGTTTTTCGGGCAATTATTCGTGGCGAGGGGACTCGTACCTCGACTTCACCGATGCCTTCTCGAGCGACTACACCTGGAGTGTCGGTGTTGGCTTCTATCTGAATATCTTCGACGGTATGCGTACCAGGCTGAACCTCCAGAGGGCGAACGTAGATCTAATGGGGGCGGAGAAGGAAGTGGAAGCTGCCGAACTCAGCGTTGTGCGCGATGTTCATCGTGCCGTCCTGGATCTGCAGGAAGCGGAGGAGGTGTTGCAGACGGCCAGACGCGCCGTGGATTTTGCCCTGGAGGCGCTACGTTTGGCTGAGGAGCGCTACCGTATAGGGTCTGGCACGCTGCTCGAAGTCAACGCCAGTCAGTTCGACATTATAAACGCGCGGTACCAGGAGGTGCAGGCTCTGTTTAACTTGAAGGTCGCAAGGGCCAGCCTTGATTATTCCATGGGTCTCCTTCAATGAGGCGGCTCTACTCTGCGACTGAAGGGGTAAGAGCAATAACGTGAAGAAGAAACTTTTCATAATCGGCGGCGCCGTGGTCGTAGTGCTGATTGTAATCGGGAACCTGGTGAACTCAGGCGGCGGAAGGGTCGAGGTCCTGGCGGGGGATGTCGAGCGGGGGACAGTTGTGAGCAGGGTGTCTGCGGCGGGCCGGATCTTTCCCGTTACTGAGGTAAAAATCAACAGCCAGGTGAGCGCCCGCATCGAGAGGCTTGCCGTACGAGAAGGGCAGCAGGTAGAGCGGGGCCAGGTGCTGGTCGTGCTGGACAGGACTCTCTACCAGGCACGTGTTGAGGTTGCCGAAGCAGCGCTCACCAGCCAGAGAGCCAGCGCGGAGGCGTCACGAGCTACTCTGCGTCAGGCAGAGGATTCGCTGAGCGAGCAGAAGGCCCTGGCAGAGCAGAATCTGACATCAGACCGGATGCTGCGTGACGCTCAGAACAGCTACGACGCTGCCCACGCACGCTACAACGCCGCCCTGGCCCAGGTATCCTCGGCGGAGGCGGTTCTCGAACAGGCCCGGGAGGACCTCTCGCGTACGAACATCAAGGCACCTATGCCCGGCACGATAACCGCTCTGGTCGTGGAAGAGGGGGAGATGGTGCTCGGCACCCAGATGATGATGGGGACTCAGTTGATGGCAGTTTCCGATCTGAGCCGGATGGAGGTGGAGGTGGATGTGGATGAGACCGATGTGGTGTCTGTGGAAGTAGGCCAGGAGGCTGAGGTGGAGGTGGACGC
>JAGLTZ010000263.1 GCA_023135015.1 Candidatus Latescibacterota bacterium | reverse complement strand
TAGTCATTAGTACACCTGAGCTGACCCGCCGCCTGGAGGAAAAGAATCTCGTAGCACTCAGATATGTGGATCCAGAGGGCCGCCCGACCGAAGAGTTTCCCCACAACCCCAACGGATCCCCGGGCGGGATGGCCGGACTCTGCGACCCGACCGGACGCATTTTCGGGATGATGCCCCACCCCGAGGCATATCACTCTCCCTACCTGCACCCACTCTGGCCGCAGCAGTTAAGAAGGGGCTCGCTTCCCGAAGAGGGACCGGGACTTCTGATCTTCAAGAACGCCGCTGCCTACCTGAGAGAGCGACAGTGAACGGCGGCGCGGAAGAGAGCCGGCCCGGCCTTCCGCGCAACACCTGGCGGTTAGTAGCCTTCATGGTGGTCCTGGTGGCCGCCATCCTTCTGCTGCGCAGCGGAATGCTCGGTTTCGAGTGGTCGGCCCAGGAGCTGCAGCGGAAAGTGTCAGAGGCAGGGTGGGCGGGCCCGCTGCTGTTCATCTGTGGTTTTATACTGCTCACCAATATGATGTTCCCTACCAGCATCATGCTACTGGCCGCCGGGTTGCTATTCGGAGGCAGCTTTGCTCTGGCGGTCACCATCCCCGCCGCACTGCTGGCCTACGCACTCGGCTACCTCCTCAGCGCCATCTTCGCGCGCGATACAGTCAGACGATTGCTGGAGAGAATGGGTTGGCTGCGCATTCTTGAAAGGTTCGAACAGAGATCGGCATTCAGGGTCTCATTTGCCGCGCGTTATGTACCGATACCGGTCGGGGCGCAAAGCTACCTGCTCGGCCTGGCGCGCCTGCCGTTTCTGCCCTACCTGCTGGGATCACTGGCCGGTTCTCTTCCATGGTTCTTTATCTACACCCAGCTGGGAGCCTCGGCGACCGTCAGACTTCGGGCTCCTTTCTGGATCGGTCTGGCAGTCTGCGTGATCCTTGTCATTGCCACCGACCGCTGGTGGCACAGGAAGAGGTCATAGCGGAAGTAAACGGTTGAGTAAAATCGAAAGTCCTACCTTGTGCGATGAGACCGGTCTTCACGCATATTCTGAGGATAACGTGCCTGGCTTTGACCATATTCTTTCCGGGCCCCGCCGCGAGTCATGCTCAAGAGGCATCATCATCCTCACATCGCGTCACAGTCGGCCTCTCATTGGGAAGCGCAGCCGTGCATTCCAGACCTCCTGTCGAGGAACGAATACACTTCCATCTCGGATTGAACGGATTTGTTCCTTTATCTAGATCCATTGGATTGCTCGGCGAATTGGCACACGGAGGCTGGAAACCACTGAAAATCACTGTCTGGCCTGCCGAGTGGACGAGACCGCCCTACGACTTTGAAGGCTTCGATAGTGTAGTCGGACGATATCTCGAACTGCATCTTGGGCCGATAGTCCAGCTGGGCAGCCTACTCGGGCTCCACCTCTCCTCTGGAGCAATGATCGGTGTCAGGTACTACAAGGAAAAATGGGAGCGCTACGATTTCTACAGATTTTATACTTTTGAGTATTCATATGACCCTGGTCCAACGTTTCCGTCCGGGCCGACCGAGATTCATGCGACGGCTCAAGCCAGGCTGCGCCTGGCAGGGAATCCAGCAGCCACAGGTATGATGCTTGAGGCGTGTTACCTCTGGAGCCGTCGAGTTCGAGGTGATGTAGATTCTCCCGCCTACTCTCGACCTGACGGGCTGCGATTACTCTTGAGAATGCCGCTTTATCCATGGCCTTATAAGATAGAGAGGACCAGGCATCAGCTACCCAATACACCTAAAACGATCTACATGAAGGGTGTTTCCGGAACGTTCGTCGGTTTAGTAGGAGGGATCGTCGCGATCGAGAGCGGCTTGATCGTGCGCGGCAGGAAGCCGGGCAAGTCCTCTGACTATACTGTTGCAGTTGTAGCCAGCGGAGTCATTGGATCGGCGCTTGGGATCAGCCGGGCCCGGAGGGACGTTCAGCTCAAATCTGTTGGAGCCCGGCTGGCCGGGGGAGCGTTAGCAGCAATCATCGAGGGTGTTCTCTTCTACAAACTCTTCGATTTCTATCTTCCGAATCCGGGCCTCATGCTCGCAGTGCCTTTCGGGTCGATGCTCGGTGAGCGCTACCTGAACCAAGATTAACCGACATCCGATCTCTTAATAGAGTGAACCCTTTCCCGTTAGGGACCGTCATCCTGTACAGAGAATTACCAGGCCATCTCAATCAGATAATCAGACTGCAGAAAAATTACAGGCAAAACCTGCAATAATGCAGGAAACACAGGCAGGATGAAAAATGAAGAAGATCGCGATCCTCTCCTCCGTACTCTTGCTCGGTTTCTTCGCCGCACGCTGTTCAAAGAATCCGGTCGCTCCCAGAATAAATCAGCCGCCCCGTGCCCTGACCGCGCAGGAGATCCAGCTTATCGAATCTGACAATCTCTTCGGCCTCAATCTCTTTGCGGCTGTCAGCGAAGCGGAGGGGGACAAGAACGTATTCATCTCACCGCTGAGCGTCTCGATGGCCCTGGGAATGACGCTCAACGGAGCCGACGGTGAAACTTATACAGCCATGAAGGAGACGCTCGAGCTCAACGGTCTCACCGAGGAGGAGATCAACCAGTCATACCGGAGCCTGATAGATCTTCTGAAGAACCTCGATTATCAGGTCGTTTTCGAGATCGCCAACTCGATCTGGCACAGGGATACATTCCCGATAGCCCAGGCCTTCATAGACGTCAACAAAGAGTACTTCGACGCCGAGGTGAGGGGTCTCGATTTCAACCGCTCCGATGCGGCCGGCATCATCAATAGTTGGGTGAAAGAGAAAACAAAGGGGAAGATCGAAGAAATCGTAGATTCGCCGATCAGTCCGGCCGCGGTGATGTTCCTCATAAACGCCATCTATTTCAAGGGCGACTGGACATACCGGTTCGATAAGGGCAAAACACAGGATGAGGATTTCACCTTAATCGACGGCTCTACTAAACAGGTCCCGATGATGGAGATAGAGGACGTCTCCTTCCCCTATTACCGGAACGAGGACTATCAAGCCGTTGAACTGAATTATGGCGACAGCCTCTTCTGTATGACTATCGTTTTTCCACATTCGGATAGAGATATCGATTCGGTGATTGCAGGCCTGGACGAACACGCGTGGACAACCCTGATCGGCCAGCTTCGTGATACGAAAATCGATAAATTTGAAATGCCGAAGTTCAAGCTGGAATATGAGATCGAGCTGAACGATGTTCTCAAATCGCTCGGCATGGAGGTCGCTTTCGACTCGACGTTGGCCAACTTCTCAAGAATGCGTGCTCTCCCGACGGATACTCTCTACATTTCCAAGGTTAAGCATAAGACATTCGTCGAAGTGAACGAGGAGGGCACTGAAGCGGCCGCGGTAACCTCTGTAGTAATATTCGAGGCCATCACTGCGAGTTCGTTCCGGCATATACGCGTGGACCGTCCCTTTATCTTTTCGATCCGCGAGCGGCACTCAGGAACGATTCTGTTTATGGGCAAAATCCTGGACCCGACTGCTTAATGCATTTAACACCAGCCATTTTATACTGCCGGGGGCTCCAGTGGGCCGTCCTGACTTCCTCGATACCGAGGATGGCAAAGCCCTGCTGCTGGGTGTGTCTGGCAGAAGGGACCCGCTCGCAGCTACCAGTACGGAAAGGCATTCTCCCCGGGCCAGGTCCTGGAGGGATTGCGGTAGGGACGGCGAAGCTTGTGTTGCTGGTGGATCAG
>JAGLTZ010000262.1 GCA_023135015.1 Candidatus Latescibacterota bacterium | reverse complement strand
GCTGGCATCCGGCAGGCTCCTAGGAGAGTTCTGCCGAGTTCCCGATGCGGAAACGAGTTTCAATGGCTGAGACGATGCGCGCGATTGTCAAGACGGCTCCAGGCCCGGGGGCCAGTCTGCAGGAAGTGCCGAAACCGAGCACCGGTCCGGGGGAAGCCCTCGTCCGGGTAGTTGCGGCCTCCATATGCGGTACGGACCACCATATCTACGAATGGAACGAGTGGGCCCGGGGCCGGATCGGACCGCACATCCCCCAGATCATGGGGCATGAGTTCTGCGGCATCGTGGAGGAAACCGGGCCCGGCGTATCACGGGTTTCCGAAGGGGATTTCGTCTCGGCCGAGACCCACATCGTCTGCCATGAGTGCAAGACCTGCCGTCGTAACCAGTACCACGTATGTCTAAACACCAGGATCCTCGGCGTGGATGTGGACGGCGCCTTCGCCGACTACATCGTCGTGCCTGCCGAGAACCTGTGGGTCAACTCCCCCGATCTGCCGCCAGATGTGGCCTCGGCCCTGGAGCCGCTGGGCAACGCGGTCCACACCGCCACAGCCGAGCCCCTGGCCGGCAAACACGTATTGGTTACTGGGGCCGGACCGATAGGCGCCTTCAGCGTCGGTGTGGCAAAGGCCCTCGACGCCGCCCGGGTCTATGTATCCGAGCCGAACCCTTACCGGCTCTCGCTGGCCGGCAAGATGGGCGCCGATCACCTGATAAACCCATCAGAAGTCCCCCTCAGGGATGCGATCATGGAGCTCACAGGCGACGGCGTCGACGCCGTGCTGGAGATGTCGGGCAGCCCCCGTGCCATCCGGGATGCGATCTCCTGCGTCATCCCTGGCGGTCATATAGCCCAGCTGGGGCTTCCCCCCGGAGATGTGTCCATCGACCTGAACGAGCTGATCTTCAAAGGGGTACGTTTCTACGGCATCATCGGCAGGCGGATATGGGAGACGTGGGAGACCATGTCGCAGCTGCTCGGGGAGGGAGGGCTCGATATCAGGCCTGTCCTGACCCACACTTTCGACCTCGAGTCGTTCGAGGAAGGAATACGCCTTATGGAAGAGGGCGCCTGCGGAAAGGTTGTCCTCTCGGTCTCATGACCGCTGCCAACACCATAGACGGCATGGACCACAAGCTCGAGGCGTTCGGCACAACCGGCCGGGAGATGGGAGTGGCGAGCTGAGGTTAAATTGCGCTCTTGCGGCCGTAGCGGTGGCGATGCTGCCTGCGGTGCTGCCGCATGTGCCCGCCGACCCGGCGGGCGGGCATCGGGGCAGCGCCGACACCCTTACCGTGGGAGCGGTAGGGGATATCATGCTGGGCTCCTGGCTGATTGAGCTTATCGACCTCCACGGCCCTGCCTATCCATATGCTGAGGTCCTTCCCCTACTGGAGCGGGCCGATCTCCTTTTCGGAAACCTGGAAGCACCCTTCCTGGCCGATACTACGGGGGTGGAAAGAGCTCAGAAGACTTACACATTCGTCGTCCCACCGAGCAGTGCGGCTGTGCTGGTTGACGGCGGCTTCGATGTGGTGACTCTGGCCAACAACCACATACTTGATTACGGACCTTCAGGGCTGGCCGCAACGTGGGCGGTGCTCGATTCGATCGGTATCGCTCATGTCGGAACCGGTCGCACAAAAGCCGAGGCGCATACCCACAGGATCGTTGAGGATGGGGGCCGCCGCGTGGCTTTCCTTGCCTACAACCACACCTTCCCGAAATGGTTCTGGGCGACGGAATCGAGACAGGGAACGGCGCACGCCGATGACGATGGGCTGGCCAGAGAGGTTCGGCGGGCCGATGCAGAAGCCGATATCGTGATCGTCTCATTCCACTGGGGAGGGGAGTTGCTGGATAGTCCGAGGGAGTACCAGCAGGTACTGGCCCGCATCGCGGTCGACAGCGGCGCCGACCTGGTTATAGGCCACCACCCGCATACACTGCAGCCCCTCGAATGGTACGGGGGGAGGTTGATTGCATACAGCCTCGGCAACTTCATCTTCGGTTCCTACTCGCCGGAGGCCGGGGGGGCCGCTCTACTGGTGAGGTTCGTGGATGGCACACCGGTCATCGCC
>JAGLTZ010000261.1 GCA_023135015.1 Candidatus Latescibacterota bacterium | reverse complement strand
ATTCGATCGCCGATGCATTCCGGCCTGCCGCGTTACTCGTCGTCGCGATAGCCACCGCTATCCCTCCTCCTCGCGCCTTGCCGGCCGCACGCCTCGGCACTCTCGATACATCACCGTAATTACGGATCGGCACACTTAGTTCCCGTTCGAAGTATCCGGATGGGACTGATCCAGAAGTTCCTCGACCAGCATCCGGATCTCATCTCTTACGGATCGATACGCAGTGGAGACCTTCTCTTTCTGATTCTCCTTCATGAAATAGGCAATGTAGCACACAATAACTGATCAATGCCAAACGAACAGCATAGGAGTTGGAGCCATGAAGATGCAGTCCGCAATCAGAACCGCTTCAGCAGCTATTTTTATTACCGCCCTGCTTTCCGGACCCGTATCTGCGCAGGGCTCGCTGGAGAATCTCCTCGACCTGGGACGGCTTCCATATCTGAAGAAGAGCACCTTCAGGCAGATCGCTTCCACCGACATGACCGGAGGGAACGCCGACAGGCTGGTCATAGCTGCGGGTGAGACGGCCGTACTGGCAGATATTCCAGGTCCCGGGGTTATAACGCGAATCTGGATCACCATCTCCAGCAGCGATCCCCACTACCTGCGGAGGATAGTGTTGAGGATGTACTGGGATGATGAGCAGAGCCCAAGTGTTGAAGTCCCGGTGGGTGACTTCTTCGGCACCGGCTTCGACAAGGTTCACTACGTCTCGTACTTCCTGGGGGTCTCCAGCGGCGGGTTCTACTCATACTGGCCCATGCCATTCCGCAGGCGTGCCCGGCTGGAGGTGGTGAATGAGACCGGCAGAGAGGTCGGCGCTTTCTACTACCAGATCGATTACCAGCAGATGCATGAGCCGCTCGATGAGGATATCGCCTATTTCCACGCCCAGTGGCGGCGCGAGGTGCGCACCGATCCTGAGAAGAACTATACAATCCTCGAGGCGGAGGGTCGTGGGCACCTGGTCGGGGTGAACATGAGCATGCAGGGATACAACGGTCAACTGTGGTTCCTGGAAGGGGACGAGATGGTATATGTGGATGGCGAAACGGAACCGTGCATGTACGGCACCGGCACCGAGGATTATTTCACGAGCGGCTGGTACTTCAACGAGGGTACCTTCGCAGGACCTTTCCACGGCCTGATCATCAAGGATGAAGAGCAGGCGCGCATAGCTGCATACCGCTATCACCTGGGTGATACCATTCCTTTTACGCGCTCGCTCCGGTTCACCATTGAGCACGGGCACGCCAACAGCCAGCTGGGTGATTACAGCAGTACCGCTTACTGGTACCAGATGGAACCACATGCACTGTTTCCGGAGATGCTGCCGGCAAATGCACGTCTTCCGTTACGGGTGCTGGTTCCTGCCGGAGCTTTGGAGGGAGAAGACCTAAGGGTTCTGCGGCCGCGGGGCAGCGGCGCTCTTGTGGTGGAGGACATGAGACCTTACGGGCCAGACTGGAGCGGGGGGTCGCATGCGGGGGTGGACCTAGATACAGCGGGTCCTGTCGGCTGGGAACTTTCCATCGATACCACCGACCTCTATACGGTGGCGCTCTATCTCACCAGGGGGCCCCGGTTCGGTACGGTTCGTTTCCTGGTCAACGGTGAACTACTCGGCGATCCCGTAGACTGCAATGCGGTCGAGATAAGACCGTCGGGCCGGATAGAGTTGGGTTCGGCAAAGCTGGTCCCGGGCGGAGCCACTCTTCACGTGGAAGCGGTGGGTCCCAACCCGGTCACCGGAGGGCGCCTCTTTGGCCTGGATGCCGTCAGCCTGGAACCTGTCATGAATTTTATTACCGAGTGGCAGGCGATCGGACCGTTCGACAACCCGAGAGGTGAAGAGTTCACGGTAGGTCTCGACATACCATATCCGCCGGAAGAGGAAGTAGATCTCGAAGGTTCATATACCGGAATGAACGGTCAGAGGGTGGAGTGGAAACTGCTTGCGGCTGATCCCAGCGGCTACGTTGACCTGGATCCTCAATTTACGCCGAACGAGCAATCGCTGGCTTATGCGGCGGTCTGGGTATGGAGTCCGGACTCCCGGCGGGTCGACTGCTTCCTCGGCACCGACGACTGGGTCGGGCTCTGGCTGAATGGGCAACGGGTCCATGCAAACGTGGTGCACAGGGGTGCTCAGCCCGATCAGGATCACGTGATGCTTTCTCTCAACAGTGGATGGAACCTCCTGCTCATAAAGGTCGGCGACGATTACGGCGCCTGGGGATTCTACCTTCGCATCTCGGATCCGGATGAGGTCCTGCAGATTTCACGACGGCCTTACGTTCCCCACCAGGTGAAAGGATCCCTGGAGGAGTGCACCATCGGAATTGCTACCGGGGAAGCGACTTCTGACGGGAGGCCGATGATCTGGAAGACGAGGGACCAGTCGGGGGCACCGAATAACGAAGTCATCTACAACACAGAGGGCGACCTCGATTTTGTGTGTGTGAGCAGCGCGGGCAGCCCGACTCCGTGGATGGGATTGAACGAGCGCGGGTTCGCCATCCTCAACTCGCAGTCATCCGACCTGGGCAGGGGCAGCCATGATGACCGGGGCGATAGGGGGCCGGGAAACGGCCGCATCATGCTTATGGCACTCATGTCGTGTTCTACAGTTGCGGAGTTTGAGCAGCTGCTGGACCGAACGAACGAAACTGGCCGTACTACCCAGGCCAATCTGGCTGTGATGGACACCACCGGTGCGGTCGCCATATTTGAAACCGCAGACAGCACATACTGGAAATTCGACGCGCACGACCCGGCCGTGGCCCCCGACGGCTATATCCTCCGTACCAACTTCGCGGTAAACGGCGGCGGCCGCGGAGGCATCGAGCGCTATCACAGGACCGTGGAGCTGTTTGAAGGGTTCCAGGCGGAGAACAACCTGAACTATAGAAGCATTCTGCGCACACAGATGCGTGATTTCTCCAACGAGGATAGCGAACCGGTATCGGTACCCTATCCGGAAAGCTGGAGCCAGGATGTGCCGCGTGGGTATATCTACACGGGGGTGAGTATCTGCCGCTCATCGTCGGTATCGGCAGCCGTATTCCAGGGAGTGCGTCCCGGAGAACCGGCCAGGTTGAGCACCATGTGGGCGATGCTCGGCCAGCCCGCCACCTCAATCACCATCCCCTACTGGGCCGTGGGGATGACCCCGCCTGAGTCCGACGGCCAGGAGACCGCTCCGCTGTGTGATGTCTCAAATCAGATCAGATCACTGCTGTTCGACTCGGAGGACAACTCGCGCTTCCTCGACTCGTATAAATTGAGAGATTCGAAAGGGCGCGGTCTCTGGACGGTGACTTTCGCAGCTGAAGACTCCATTCTGTCCGCGGCAGAGGCCCTGCTCGAGCAGTGGCGAGTGAATGCACCAACTACGGATGAAATACTGGAAGCCGAGTCGGCCTTTGCCGGTTACGCGTTCTCGATCCTGAAAGGGGGTTACAGGGAGCTGGTAACCTTAGTTCCCGAGAAGTAACCCTTCAGATCTGAACTTCGTAGACCTTCCGGATATCCTGGAGGCTGACATCCGGGTTGAATCTCCATGCGTGCATGTTCAGAGCCCGGAAATAGGGAAAGAAGCGGGCCCGGTATAGCGGTTTCATCGAATAATATCCCCTGGTCCATTCGGTCACTCCCACGCAGCCAGCCTCCCTCACCCAGGCAAGGAAGGCTTTGACAAAGGCGATCCTCTCCCGGCCTGAAAGATCCTGTAATGCCACATGATTGATCCATGCCCACCGCTCAATCTTCTTTCCGTGATGCTCGTGGTAAAGGAAGTTGATCAGTCCTCTGATCTCACCATCCTTCTCATAGACGATGGTCTTGGAAACGTCCGTGTAGTCCAGTTCCCATGCCAGATCGTCTTTTTCCCAGACGAGGGCCAATCCGGCCTCTTTACGGTGTCGATCCAGCAAAGTAAGGCAGGCGTCAATATCCTCGGGCCTGTATTCACGAATGGGTACTTCAGGACTGACTTTCTGGCCTCGGTGGACGCCCAGGAGCCTCACAGCCGTCCGCTCCCACCTCTTTAGATCTTCGCTCGCGAAAACGCGTGGAAGGTCGAGGATGCGAGCAATGACGTAGATCTTCTTCACCCAGTCCACAGGGTGGCCGGTTTCGGCCAGCTTCTCTATCAGCTTGGTGGAGCGATGGCCAGTCTCCAGATAGAGGAGTGCGAAGTCGTAGTCGAGCTCACGGTTGAGATCCATTGCCGCCGCGATGATCGACTGTGCAATGCCCTGCCGCAGGAGTGCTTTCCTGGTTACCAGCAGACAGCTCAGGACGGCTCTGTAGGTTGAGTCCCCGACCTGGATCTGCCTCGGCAGGTTGGCGAAGAAGGCAACGATCTCATCCCCGCGATACGCGGCGATAAGGTGCCTCTTGTCGGGTACACGGTCGAAGAGGAACTTCAGGAAAGCCGGGCGGTAGAGATTCGGGAATGAGGATATGCCGTACTCGTCGCGCCACGAGGAAAGGGCCATTGCCTCGAGGCCCTCCAGGTCGCCACGGAAGGGTTCGATGGAAATATCGGAAGGCATAATCCCTCCTCTATCTGAAAACTAGATGCCTAAACCGTTGCCTATTGTAGATTATAGCTATTCATTTTGCACGGAGATGCTGCGGCGGTCTGAAAAACGAACCACTCACCGGGATTGTCATGCCTAGCTGGGAAAAGATATTCTCTGACGCTGCTCCAGAAATGCTCGACGGCGCCCTCCACATGGGGGAGAAAATCGGGGGACCGGGATTCCAGTGGAAAGTATCGGGTTACTTCCTTAACTGGTCTCTTCCCTGGTATTGGGCCGCTCTGCAGAACGCTCTCGGCACCGATGCTGTCAGGACCCTGATGCCGGTTTTCATCGATGAGCTGCAGAAGGCGATCAAGACCAGGGCCGAGGTCGATCCGGAGTTCCCCATAGACGACTTTTCCGGCCTCGTTGATGATATCGGCGAGTCTTACCTGGAGGGGATCGCCGGTGGGAGCAACGCCGGTGCTGCAGCTGACTATCAGGCCGCTGATAGGGCTAAAGACGCCGATTCCATCGAGGACCAGATCGCCGAGGTTGCATATAACGTCGTCAGGGTGGCCTTCAGCGTGGGCAGAAATCAGTTCGGGGCCGAGGAGGCCGGTGAAGCCGTTACCTGGATTTTTGCGATGGCGAGTTCTTCCTTTCTACGCGGGCTGGAGATCAGCTTGGGGGAAGAGAAAGCGGCCAGGCACCGCCCTGGATTCTTCAGCCGGTTGCGCCACGAGCTAAGAGAACAGTATGAAGAAATACCGGGTTATTCCCTCTCACATTTCCTCAATATCGCCGGATCGATTGGTAAGAAATGGATGCAGCTGTCTACGGAGGGCGATCCGGACGACAAATCGGAAGAATAGCCTTCGATCCCCGCATGCTCAGATCCATCCAGGCAGCGTTAATTCTCCTCCGGCAGCAAATGGCTGATTGCCGCATCTGTCTCCTCCTGCTTTTGCTGGTCTCTGCTTCTGTCCCAAGCCCGGCTCGGGCACAGCCATTGCACAAGGTGGAAGGAATGGTCGTGGATGCGGAAACGGGGACACTGCTTCCATCGGCCAATATTCGCATCCTGGGAACCAGCCGTGGCACCATATCCAACCGTGAAGGGTTCTATCTGCTTCAGATCGAGGAGGGGGAGAGGATTCTGGTGTTCAGCTACGTCGGTTACATTTCCGACACGCTGAGGGTGGAGTTGCATGCCGACCTTTCATATGATGCCATTTTGCAGCCCACACTTATCCCCCTGCCGACACTGATCGTATCAGGCGGCGATCCGGCGCGTGCGATCATCCGGCGTGCCATAGAAGCTAAAGAGCGAATTAACAGGGGCCTCGAGAGCTACCGGTTTCAGGCTTTCACCCGACGCATCATTTCGCGGGAGGATTCTATCGCCGGGATCCTCGATAACTACTCCTTTGGATACTGGCGAAGGGGAGAAACCCTCAAGGAGCAGGTGCGGCAGTCCAGGATGACCGAGAACCTGCCCGACATGGGTGGGATGCAGGGTGTGCTTGTTATACAGGACTTTTCTCTGGATGACCTTGAACTGGCCGGTAACCGCTACGTCGGCCCTCTTCACCCCAATGCCTTCCGCTGGTACGACTACACTCTGGAGGAGGTGAAGCTGCAGGACGGACTGGAGATCTACCTGATAGCAATGGAACCCCGCAGCAGGATGGTGCCGTTGCTCAGAGGGACGGTTGAGATCGCTGATTCCACGTATGCCCTGGTCGGTGTGGACCTTGAACCGGCCGAGCCGATTATCATTCCCTTTGTGGAAGACCTGGAGATCGAGTGGAAGCAGCGGTTCAAAAAGCAGGAACGGGGTTACTGGCTTCCGACCGACATACGTACAAACGGCGGGATCACAGTCGGTATAGGTCCCATACGCATCCCCAGGATCGGTTTCAGCCAGACCTCGGTTATTTACGATTACGACATCAACATCGCCCTTCCCGATTCTGTGTTCGGGCGCCAGGCTCAGGTTGTGGAACTTGCAGAG
>JAGLTZ010000260.1 GCA_023135015.1 Candidatus Latescibacterota bacterium | reverse complement strand
TCCCTCAGGTATTCATCAATATGTGTCTTAACGTGTTTCATCTTCCTCAATGCCGTAGCTGCCTGCCAGGTCGCTCAATTCCTCCTGAAGCTTGTGGCAGGCCCTGAACAGGTGCTGCCTTACCGTACTCTCCTTGCAGCCCATGATAGCGGCGATTTCATCGATCGGCATATCCTGGTAGTAGCGCAGGATGAACGCCTGTTTCTGATGTTCCGAGAGCACTTCGAGACCGTCATCAATCCGTTCCCTGAGTGCGCTCCGCTCCATTTCCAGACCGGGGACCGTGCTGGTAGACCCTGACTCCTGCTCGGTACGGTAATGGTTAATGTAATCCCCCTCTTTGGTGCTCAGTTTGCCGCGACTTTTTGCCTTTCGGAGGTGGTCGATGGCCAGGTTCACCGTGATCCTGTAGATCCACGAGAAAACGCTTGCCCGGGCCTGGAATTCCTTTCCCTTCTGCCAGATCCGGATGAATACCTCCTGGGCGACATCCTGGGCTGCGTCGTAATCCTTGACGTAGTCGTATGCGATTGACAGGACGCGCTTGCCGTATTCGCGGACCAGTTCCTCATAGGTCTCGGGAAGGGTTTCCCCGGTCTGGCTGGGCGACTCGCTCATGGGCGTGCTATGTGTATTTTCGAAAAGATGACGGATGGCTCCTTAATACTGTCCACACCTATAACGGATTCTTTGAAGCCTCCAGGACGCCCTGCAGGATTTCGAGGAATTCGGGGGCCCTGATAAACCCTCTCAGTGTAAAGTCCGGCAGCATCTCCCCGGACGGTGTAAGGAATGTCACGCTGGGCAGGCTGAGAATGCTGTATCGCCTGCGAAATTCCTCGTTCTTCGGATCAGCTTCGTCGGTCAGGTCGATCCTGACCAGAATGAACTTCTTGAACCCCTCGATTACGTCAGGATCACTGAAGGTGGAATGGTCCAGCTCCCGGCACTCGATACACCAGTCTGCGGTGAAATCCACCATCACCGGTTTCCGGTCCATCTCGGCCAAGAAAAGGGCCGCCTCCAGGTCATCGTTCCAGGCGACACCGACCGATTCTGAAGATAGGCCTTCCAGGACCTGCCCGGCCGGCGACTGTGTGGCATTTCCCGATCCGATACCACCCATCGGAGGCAGTAACAGGCCGTATGTTATAAGCCCGCCAACGAAGAAGTAGAGCCCCGCTGCGACTACCAGAACCCCGATGGCCTTCCGGGTTCTTGGAAACCAGCCTTTATCGTCTGTGTCCAGCCGGGTGAAGGCACCGGCGAAGCCGCCCCCCACAACCAGGGTTGCGCCCATGATTAGCACAAAGGGGAATGTATCCAGCAGAAGGGAGAGGTAGTAGAAGGCCACCACCAGCAGGGCTATTCCCAGCCCGTTCTCGATTGCCGTCATCCACGGTCCGGTCGGGAGCTTCTTTATCTCGCTCGAGAAGGTGCCCACTACCAGGAAGAGCAGACCCAATCCCATCGAAAAGGTAAACATCAGTGAAAAGCCGAGGGCAATGTTTCCTGTATCTGCGATGAATAATAGGATTCCGGCAACAATTGGTCCGGCACACGGGCTGGCGACAAGGCCCGCTATCAGGCCCATGAACAGTATGCCGAACCAGCCTTTCCCCTGTTTCGCCAGCAGCCTGTTTCGGATGGGAGCCGGCAGCTGCAGCTGATAGGCACCGAAAAGGCCTAAAGCCAGAAGGGTAAAGATCAGTACAAAGAAGATCAGGAACGGTTTGCTCTGAAACTGACTCCCCAGCAGTGTGCCTGTGGAGGCGAATGCCACTCCTAAGGTTGAATAGGTTACAGCGATCCCCAGCACATAGACGAGGCTCAGGGCGAAGCCCTTCATCCGGCTCTCCACAGTCTTGGCACCAATGACCGCGATCGTTAGGGGGATGATGGGGAGCACACATGGTGTCAGGCTGGTTGCGATCCCCGCGAGAAATGCAACCAGGTACATCCAGAAGAGGCCGCGTTCTACGGCGGCCTGAAACCGATGGACCCTACTCTGCGAGCTGACGGCGCCAGTCTGTGTGGTTTCCTGCTGAGATTGTTCCAGATATGTCGCTGGGCCGGGTTCACTGAGTTCAGCGTTTATACTATTCGCTCGTACGGCTGTCAGGACCAGCAGTAGCAGGGTGGCGGTCAGCCAGATCCGACGGCGGATGGCAGCTGTCATTTTGCCCGGGCGCTTACCGGTGGTATAGTTGAGCAAGTGGCATCTCCAATATCACAGGTTGATGATTAGACATATGTATAATTTTCAGCATATTGTAGCAACAGGCGAGCGTCAAACCGGAGGAAAGGCGTTCGTAAAGGAAAAACAATCAATGGGGATATAGCTCAACTGGGAGAGCGCCGGCTTCGCATGCCGGAGGTTACGGGTTCGAGTCCCGTTATCTCCACCATAAACAGGCATATACAGGCCCCTCACCGCCGGTTGGGGTGGGGGGCTTTTTCTATATTGTATCCAGACTCACCGAACGGTAGCGGGTTTGGATAGGATCTCTTCACGTGTCATTTCTGTCATGGTGCCCCTTGCCTGAGTGATGCAATCCAGTCTCGAAGGTTAGTGTTGAGAGATGCATTCAGAGCGAATGTCGCCGCGACCGAATCGGCGGTTATCCAGACGATCATATTGCTGTCCTGATAGAAATAGTTCCTCTGTCCGCGTCCGACTACCTGTGTGATGGTGAACCCCTGCCTGACGAACTGCGACTGGGTCCGCCATGGGGAATCGGGGTTCAGTTCGGGGTCGGTCTCTTCGAGCAGCAGCGAATAGGCGTCAGAAGCCAATTCCTGGAGGGCGGCGATACCCACCCAGATCTCCACGGGGTGTTCGAGGAAAAGATATGTGGCAACAATGCCGTCATTGAAGGGAAGCAGGTCTCCCATGCTGCCGAACCTGCGGCGGATATTCCCCACCGCTGTGATATCCTCGTCGGCGAAGAGATAGACGGCCTCCTCGAGATTGGTGATCCCCTGGAGCTTTTCTGTTTCGGTCTGCCCCAGCTCTTTTCCACTCATGACGATCAGAGCGATAACGCCGACAGCGATGACGGCGATGGTGGCAATCAGGCGGCGCCGGGACTTCTCGATCCGGGCTTTCTCCTCCTCCTTTTCTTCTGCATCAGGCGGGCGGTACCGGCCGTATCCAGTCTCTACTATTTCCAGCTCTTCGGGCTCGTCGTCCAGATCGTATGCTCCGCTGCCACGCCAGTCATCTTTGGCCATTATGCACTCCTTACAGTGAAGAGATCCGATCGTGGATCAGTGGGACGAACCGCTCTCGAGATGCGCTGCATGACGGGCATGTGAAATCGTCCGGAAGATCATCGAACGGAGTACCTGGACTGATGCCACGGGCCGGAGCCCCCTCGGCCGGAACGTAGCAGTAACTGCAGTCTAGACATTCACGCATAACAACCCCAAAGTAGATGCAGCTTCTCCACACAGGAAGCATTTTTTTTCGGGCTTGAGGGGGAAGGAACCCTCCCCTAGTCTGCGAAGTATGCCGGATGCCAGGAACTCTGTTCAGATATACATTGCAAAGAGTGTTCTGGAGGCCTCCCTGATCCGGAGAACGTTGACCGAGCACGGAGTGCCCTGTCTGATCCCCGGCGAAGATCTGGAGGTCGGGGCCGATTCAGGTTTGAATGAGAACGCGATATTCGTGCCGGTGGATCGACGGGACGAGGCTCTGGGGCTGCTCCAGAAGGCGTGGGATTTCTTCAAACCGGTGGAGAACGAAACGGACAGGATGGACCTGTAGCGGTATATGCTCGAGAAGACCAATAAAGATCTTAGGCAGCTCAACCTCATTGCCTACCTGCTGAACCACCGCTTCCCGGTGACATGGGAAGAGATCCGCCTGAAAGTGCCCGGATACCAGCCTGTCGGCGGCGTGGATGAGAAGTCGATTCTGCGTAAGTTCGAGAGGGATAAGGAAGAACTTCGCGCTCACGGTATACCGATTGATACTGTCCCGATTGACAGCGAAGTACTCATGGGTTACAGGCTGGATCGATCCAGATTCTACCTTCCCAGATTCGACTTTACCGAGGAAGAGATCAGGGCGCTGGTGATTGCGGTGCGTCGTCTGGCCGGGATGAAGGGGTTCCGGATGGCCCGCGAGGCCCGGTCGGTTCTGCGCAAACTCGTATTCGACAGCCCCCCCGGATCCGATTCGGACGGACGCGTGGCGTTTTATTACTCGGGGTATAATGTCTCCACGGCTCTGGAAACCATATGTGAAGCGCTGCTTCATAAGAAGTGCCTGCATATGACCTATTACAGTCTTCACCGTGACGAGGAGACCGAGCGGGACGTCTACCCGTACGGTCTGGTCCAGCGTAACGGCGGCTGGTATATGGTTGGACACTGCCTGCTCCGCAGTGAGCTCCGTCAGTTCCGCCTGGAGCGGATCCGTTCCCTGCAGATGAATCGTGACGACATGGGAACACCCGACTACACGGTCCCGAAAGATTTCTCGCTAAAGGCCCACATGGGGCAGGAACCGTGGGACTACTCCACTTCGCGACCCACACACGTCGAAGTGAAGATGTCGAGGGTTAAGTATCAGCAGGCGCGCGCCCGCTGGCAGGGGCGGCCCGATGTGGAGTTCCCGCCGGGGCGTAGAAATGAGGTTGTTATCAAGGTCCGGGACGATATCGCATTCTGCCGGTGGGTACTGTCCCAGCAGGGGGATGTCGAGATACTTGCTCCAAGACGCCTGCGAAGGGATATGCGATCGTTGATCCGCAGGCTGATCGATGCCTACGAGCAACCGGTGGAGGGATCGCGCTGATGGCGAGCGCCGACCGCCTGAACCGGATACTGGGAATGATCCCCTACCTTCTTCAAAATCAGGAGGTGCCCCTGAAGGAACTGGGTGAGGAATTCGAGGTCAGACCCGCTGAACTGCTGCGCGATCTGCAGGCCCTCTCCAACTGCAGCTACGGCCCCTTCGGGTCGGCAGAGGTGATGGACGCCTACATTGAGGACGACAGGGTGCATATATGGGCCGGTGAGCACTTCAAGCGACCGCTCTCCTTCACTCCAGGAGAGCTGCTGGCGCTGCGCACGGCCATTTCGATGATGCTCGAGCACACAGATGCCAAAGAAACACGGGCTCTCGCACACGCCTACAAGCTTATCACTGAAGTAGCCGAGGACTCGGCAGCGCGAGCCGATGCTCTGAAGGGAAGGATAGGAGTGGAACCGCCCCCTGAGCTTTCCGGTGAGATCTTCAGCACCCTCGAGAGGGGAGTTCATGAAAACCGGAAGGCGAAGATCCGGTACTTCACAGAGCACAGGAGCAGAGTATCTGAAAGGGTGATATGCCCCTACAGGATGATCTGCAGCGACGGCCTGTGGTATGTGGTAGGCTACTGCGAGAAGGCGGAAGGCTACCGCACCTTCCGGGCCGATCATGTCCGCTCGGTTGAACTGCTGGGGGAGCATTTTGAAATACTAGCCGACTTCAATCTGGAGGATCATTTCACACAAGGGGTCTACGTCGAGACAGAAGAGGATGAGAGGATAGTGGTCCGCTACTGTCCGCCGGCGGCGCAGATGGTTATGGAGGAGGAGGGGAGAGGTAGGCCCGACAAGAGCGGCGCACTGGTGCTTTCATACCGTACCTCAAGCCCCCGATGGCTGCTCCAGCGCGTTCTATCGTATGGTGAGGCTGCCGAGATTCTGCAGCCAAAGCATATGAGGGAATCACTCGTTGAAAAGCTTAAGGCAATGGCCGACGGCTGTCGGGAATGAGAATTTGGAATCAGGCCGGGCCTGTAAACACATTTTGTTCCGGCTGCGTCAGATCGGGTGAAGACGTACCCAGGTGAGCTGTAAGAACTCTCACCGCTCGCGATCTCTCCTTCACTCCCTTAACGCTGGGATGGTCTTCGTAAATTTCGACGCCGGCTCGCCATGTGTGAGCCGGCGTCGATGCGTTCCGGGGTGTGGTGTTGGGCTTGCCGGCCGGGGGAACCCAATCTAAAATCCCTGGTTATGAGTATTGCGATGAGAAAACCCCGAGCTGGATATCCGGCCCTCATTATTGCTCTGATTCTGACGGGCGCCGTGGCGGCGACTGGTACCGCCCCTGAAAGTACCGGGACTTCCCGGGACCGGTTGTCTCAGGAGAAAGGTCCGTCAGATATCTTCTATGAAGTGGACCTTTCGCGGCGCGATTCCCACCAGTTCCAGATCACCGTCAGACTGGCAGGCCTGAATCGCCAATCTGTGGAGCTGGTGATGCCGGCCTGGACCGCCCGCTACCGTATCCGTCTCTTTGGCCGCAATGTTTTCGAGCTCTCGGCCGAGACGCGGGACGGACTGGTACTCGATGTCGAGCAGGTGGCGCTGGGAAGATGGCGCGTGAACACAGAGAGTGTGGAAGAGGTGGTTGTTCGCTACATGGTCTACGCTAACGAGCCTTCACCCTACGCGGCGCAGCTCAACTCCGGACATGCCTTCATGAATCCTGCAGCCGTTCTCATGTACCTTCCGGACTGCGTGAACGAGCCTGTTACCCTCAGGTTCAGGCTGCCGCCGGCCTGGAAGGCGGCGTCTTCGCTGGAACCCACATTTGACCCTGCGGTCTTCCGGGCCG
>JAGLTZ010000026.1 GCA_023135015.1 Candidatus Latescibacterota bacterium | reverse complement strand
TCGATCCTTCGCCCGGGGACCGTACTAATCCGGTCCTTTACCTGAAGAGGGTCTACTCATGACCAAACGTCTCTCCGCAGCCCTGGTTGCACTTTTTGTGATCGGCACCGCCGCCCATTTCGCATTCACAGATGAAGGGCAGTGGACTCCCGATCAGATCGGACGCCTGAATCTGGACCGCGCCGGCCTGAGGATCCCTGTGCGGCAGATCTTTAACCCCGGCGGTCCCGGAATCCACGAAGCCACATTGCGGCTCGGGGGGGGTACCGGTGAATTCGTGAGTCCGGACGGGCTGATAATGACGAACCACCATGTCGCCTTCGGTGCGGTGGCCCGGATTGCGACTGCGGAGCGGGATTACATCACAGATGGGTACCTGGCCCGCACGAGGGCCGAAGAGATCCGGGCCCGCGGTTATACGGCCAGGATGGTCCAGCTCTACGAGGATATCACGGCGAGGGTGCTGGGTGATATGAGGCCGGGAATGTCATACGAGGAACGCCGGGAGGCAATCCGCTCTGCAACCAGTGTAATACTGGATGAAGCAAGGGCCGAACATCCCGATCTGGAGATCAGCGTTTCGTCGCTCTCGTATGGCAACACGTTCAAGCTGATAGGGTTCAAGACAATCCGGGACATCCGCATTGTCTATGTACCTCCGTTTGCCGTCGGCAACTTCGGCGCTGATACAGACAACTGGATGTTTCCAAGGCACACCGGGGATTTCTCCTTCCTGCGGGCCTATGTCGCCCCGGATGGTTCCCCTGCCAGCTACAGCGAGAAGAACGTTCCATACAGGCCACGCTCGTGGCTCAAAGTAGCTTCCCGACCTCCCCAGGAGGGGGACTTCGTTTTCCTTCTCGGTTTCCCGGGAACAACGATGCGCTACCGCGATTCCCACTATGTCGCCTATGAGAGGCAGTCGCGTCTGCCGTACGAGATCATGATACGCGGGGAACGGATTGATGTGATGAGGCGCGTATCGGAGGGAGATCGCAGCCTGCAGATAAGGTTTGCCGAAACCGTCAAGGGCCTTGCCAACGTTCACAAGAACTACCAGGGGAAAGTGACGGGCATAGACCGTATGCAGCTGGTCGCCCGCAAGCAGGAGGAGGAAGCGGCGTGGGTTCGCTGGTACAGTTCACGGCCGGGACTCAGAGAGCGGTACGAAGGAATTCTTGAATCGCTGGAGGAGATTTACGCCGGAATGCTCGAGGACGATCCCTTCAACCGTGCCGTGAGAGAACTGCTCTACTCGCCTGTCCAGACCTTTGCCGCCGACCTGTATGAATACCTGCTCCAGATGGAGCTGCCGGAAGAGAACCGGGGGGTCGACTATCGCGGGGAGGAAGCCGAAAAAAAGAGAGACGGTCTTCTGGAAGGCCCGGAGAGCTCCCACCTCCCCGTTGACCGCGAACTCTACCTACGGGCCTCAATACGAGCCCTGGGTCTGCCGGAGGTGCAGAAAATTGCGACGCTGCAGCTGATCGTTGAGGGACAGGAGCTCCAGGGATACGCCCCCGCGCTTTCAAGGGCCGTCAGCGACGCATATGCAACCTCCCCCCTGCTCAGCCCCGACGGCCGCGAGAGCCTGCTGGATCTCAGCGCAGATGAGGCGACGCGCCGCGGAGGTCTCTTCATGCAGATCGCGGCCGATGTCCACGACAGGCGACAGGAAATGGGAGCCCGTCAGGAGGTCCGCAGTCGCGCCCTGCAAAGACTGCGGCAGCTCTATGCCGAGGGAATAATGGCGTTGGGCGAGGAGGGGGAAGAGATGCTCTACCCCGACGCAAACCGCTCCTTGAGGTTCTCCTACGGGTATGTAAAGGGATACGAGCCGAAGGACGCCGTATACATCCAACCCCTCACCCACCTGAAAGGGGTGATGGAGAAGGAAACGGGCGAGGGTGAGTTCATCGTCCCGGATATTCTGAAGCAGTCGTGGCTTGACCGCGCCTTCGGCCGGTGGGCGGACAGCTCCGGAGATGTGCCGGTGAACCTTCTGACCAACTGCGACACAACCGGGGGAAGCTCCGGCAGTCCGGTCATGAACGCCCGGGGCGAGCTGATCGGGATCAACTTCGACAGGGTCTGGGAAGCTACTGCCAACGACTACAGCTTCGATCCCGACTTCGGCCGCAACATCAGCGTGCACATGCACTACATTCTCTTCATCTGCGAGACATTCGGGGCTGTGAACGTCCTGGCCGAGATGGGGTTCTAGTCCCGACCGCAGCCGATTCGTAAAAGGAGAACAGGTTCAATGACGGTTCGTACCATCGTAGCAATGCCGGGCGACGGCATCGGCAGGATCGTGCTGCCGGAAGCCATGCGCGTTCTGGAGGCGACCGGCTTCGATTCAGAGTATGTGCACGGAGACATCGGCTGGGAGTTCTGGTGCAACGAGGGCAACGCCCTGCCCCAGCGTACAATCGACCTTCTCGCCGAGCACAAGACAGGGCTCTTCGGTGCGATCACCAGCAAGCCGAAAGACCGGGCGGCGGCGGAATTGAGCCCCGGCCTGCAGGGGAAGGGATACGTCTACTACAGTCCGATTGTCGGCCTCCGTCAGCTCTTCGACCTGGACATATCGATCCGCCCATGCCGCTCCTTCCAGGGCAACCCGCTCAACTTCGTCAGGAAAGGAGCCAGCGGGGGGATTGAGGAGCCCATGGTTGACGTTGTCGTCTTCCGGCAGAACACCGAAGGACTCTACGTCGGCGTGGAATGGACAGATCCCCCCGATGAAGTCCGTAAGGCTTTCGAGACACACCCCAAGTTCGAACCATTCAAGGACGTACCCGGCCCCGATCTTGCGATCTCCACGCGAATCTTCACCCGCCCGGCATGCCGCCGGATCGTGGAGGAGGCGTTTGAATACGCCCGTCGATACGGCTACCGATCGGTGACCATATGCGAGAAACCGAACGTGATCCGGGAAACATCGGGCATGCTGGAGCAGGAGGCCAGTGAAGTAGCCGGACAATATCCCGACATCGAACGGTGGTCCACCAACATCGACGCCCAGACAATGTGGCTGACCAAGAACCCGGAGGATTACGGCGTGGTGCTCTCGGGCAACATGTTCGGGGACATCATCTCCGACGCCTTTGCGGGACTTGTGGGAGGACTCGGCTTTGCGGCTTCTTCCAACGTGGGCCGGGAGGTGGCCATCTTCGAGCCGACGCACGGCTCTGCACCCAAGTACGCCGAACTTGAACCGAGCATTGTCAATCCCATCGCTATGATCCTGGCCTCGGCAATGATGCTGGATCATTTGGGAGAGACCGAACGTGCCGATTCGATACGCAGCGCGGTGGGAAAAGTGGTCGCTGACGGAGAGATCCGCACCTACGATATGATGAAGATACCGGGCGGTCCCGGCGTTATCGAAAAAGGTGCCGCTACAACACGACAGATGACCGACGCGATAATCGAAGCCCTGCCTTCGGCTCCGATAGCGGCAGGCGGCAGATAGAGAGGTGAAAAATGATCAACGCAGCTCAGGTCAGGGAACTCTTTGAGGAGCTGCTTGAACGGATATCTGACACACAGCTTCAGGAGCAGGTAGTCGATACGTGGGTTGATGCCTGCCGTGAAGGAGGATGGGATGAACTCGAAGCTGTGGAACGGATGCCATTCTCCCTGCTCACTGACTGCGGAGGTGTGGGCTTCATAGAACATATTCTCGCGGTCACATGGGGTGCTCTCGGTCTGGCCGAAGCTCAGGAGCGGGCCTGCAGGGATCTTCCTTATAAAATCAACCACGATCACCTTATCGCCGGCGCCCTCCTGCACGACGTGGGGAAACTTATCGAGATAGAATCCGACAGCCGGGGCGGATACCGCACCAGCCACTCCGGCCGCTACCTGCGCCATCCAATCAGCGGTACTGTGCTGGCGGCCCGGGCCGGGTTACCCGACGAGGTGCTCAACATCATCGCCTGCCACAGCAGAGAGGGGGATGGTAGCCCCAAAGTGGTCGAGACGATCCTTATCCATCAGGCCGATTTCGCCTCGTTCGATCCCCTCAGGATGAAGGCCGACGGCACACTGATCGGAGGGGAGTAACCGGGTTGGGCCGCACACTGATAGAAAAGATCATCGCAGCCCACACCGCAGATCGCGTGGAGGTGGGTCAGATTGTCGAGCTGGGTGTGGATACCCGCGTTGCACGCGATTTCGGGGGCGCCAATGTCGTGTCCCACCTCGAAAGGCACGGTCTTCAGATCGATGATCCCGCCAGCACCTTCTTCACATTCGATTGCAATCCCACCGGCTCCGATCAGGGATATACCACAAATCAACACCGGTGCAGGCTTTTCGCCCGCCGGCACGGCTTCCGGGTCTTTGACATCAACCGAGGCATCGGGACGCATGTCGTCATGGAGGAGGATCTTGCCGGCCCGGGCCAGACCTTCGTATCCACTGACTCCCACGCCAACATACTGGGAGCCGTTGCCACCTTCGGTCAGGGGATGGGTGACCTGGATATCGCCCACGCCTTCGCCTTCGGATCGGTCTGGTTCAAAGTGCCCCCGACTGTGCACGTACGGGTGGAGGGAATCCCTTCAGATCATACGACCGCCAAAGACCTGACCCTGGCGATTCTGCAGCATTTCGGCTCCAGGGGCCTGCTGGGCTGCTCCGCAGAGATCGAAGGTCCTTCCGTAGAGGCTCTCGATCTGGCCGGCCGGATAACCCTGGCTTCGATGGCAACCGAGATGGGAGCGATAATAATCTTCCCCGCTTTCACCGAAGAAGCGTCCGTCGAGCTGTCCCGCCTCAGCGGCACCGGAAGGCAATGGCCCCACCCTGACCCGGACGCCGACTACCTCAGCGAAGTAGTGATGGATGTTGATGGGTTGGAACCGCTTGTCAGCCGCCCGGGGCACCCGGAAGACGTAGTACCCCTCTCCGACATCGAAGGAGAGCCCGTAGACTCCGCTTTCATCGGATCGTGCACCAACGGCCGTATCGAGGACCTGCGCAGCGCCGCCCGGATACTTGAAGGAAGGAGTGTCGCGGCGGGAGTGGTGCTGAAGGTTGTCCCCGCGACCGACCGTGTCTGGATCGAGGCGCTCAACGAGGGTCTGATTGATATCTTCAAGGGAGCTGGTGTGCTGGTGAGCAACTGCGGATGCGCGGGATGCGCTGCGGGTCAGGTAGGGCAGACGGGCCCCGGCGAGGTGACCGTGTCCACCGGCAACCGTAACTTCCCCGGTAAGCAGGGCCTCGGTTCAGTATATCTGGCCTCGCCGGCAACGGCAGCCGCCTCGGCGCTGTCGGGGGTGCTTTTGGCCGCCCACAGGCTCGGAGAGGATCTGGTGGTCCCGGCCTCAACTGTCAGACAGACTCCTGAGCCGGCCGCCGAAACGGTCATGGAAACGCCTGCAGAAAAGGCTGATGCGCCCGCCAGCGAGCCGACCGGAGAACCCGCCGGTATGATAGAGGGTGTGGCTTGGGTACTCGACCTGGACTCGGTTGACACCGACATGATCTATCATAACCGGCACCTGTCGGTCACCGATATTGACGAGATGGGACGCTACGCACTTGGGAATGTCCCCGGCTGGGAGGATTTTCCGCAGAAAGCGGCTCCGGGAGACATACTTGTAGTAGGTGCAAATTTCGGTGCCGGCAGCAGCCGCCAGCACGCTGTGGACTGTTTTAGAGCGCTGGGCATCGGCACCATCATAGGCGCCTCTTTCGGATCCATCTACGAACGGAACGCCATCAATGCAGGCCTCCCTCTTCTGACCGGCGACCTGCGCGGCCTGCTGCACACAGGAGACAAGGTCAGGGTCGATCTGGAAACAGGCAGGGTTGAGAGACTGCTGGACAATACGGTATTCGAGATAACTCCGATGTCCCCCGTCCAGCTTCGCATTTACCGCCGCGGCGGTCTGCTGGCCGCACGCTGAAGGATCGGGAGCTGCCGTGGGTCTGACATTTGCTCAGAAAGTCCTGGCCCGGTCTGCCGGGCTTTCATCCGTCGAGATCGGTCAAATCGTAACGGTTCATCCCCGTCATCTACTCACCCATGACAACACCGCCGCGATAATAGGCAAGATCGGAGAAGAGCTGGAACAGTACGGGATTGCGGACCCCGACCAGCCCGTGATCGTTCTCGATCACATTTCGCCTGCCAGAGACACAGCCTCCGCCGAGGCACACAGGCGGGTGAGGGAATTCATCGCCCGCTTTGATCTCCGCCACTTCTTCGACATCGGAGAGGGGATATGCCACCAGGTTATGCTGGAGAGGGGCCTGGCGCCTCCCGGCGAGATCGTGGTCGGCAGCGACAGCCACACCTGTACCTACGGTGCTGTCGGCGCTTTCGCCACGGGAATCGACCGGACTGAAGCAGCCGCTCTCCTTCTAACCGGTGAGACATGGCTCAAGGTTCCCCCCACGATAAAGGTGCTGCTTTCCGGCAGCCTTCCCGCCTGGGTGACCGCGAAGGACCTTGTCCTCAAGCTGATCGGTCTGATCGGCGCCGACGGCGCCTCCTATCAAGCGGTGGAATACCACGGAGATATCGATAAACTGGGCATCGATGAACGGATCACCATCTCGAACATGGGTGTTGAGATGGGCGCAAAGATCGCCGTATTCCCGGTGGATGACCTCACGCTTGATTTTCTAAAAAAAACCGGCTGCTCCCGGACAGAAAGCCAACTCATCTGGGCCGACTCCGATGCAACATACGAAAGGGTCGTCGATTTCGGCCTGGACGAGGTTGAGCCGGTGGTGGCACTGCCCGGGGCGGTAGACGACGTGGTTTGTGCGGGCCGGGTGTCGGGAACAAAGGTGGACCAGGTTCTGATAGGAACCTGCACGAATGGAAGGCTCTCCGATCTGCAGGCCGCCGCCGACATTCTGAAAGGCAGGCATATCGCAGACACAGTCCGCCTCCTGGTGCTGCCGTCCAGCCGGGGGGTATTCGAGGCGGCTATCGCCGATGGCACCATCAGCGATTTGAGCATTGCGGGTGCCGTTATTCTCCCTCCCGGATGCGGGCCGTGTCTGGGGGCGCACATGGGAGTGCTCGCTCCGGGAGAAGTATGCCTCTCTACCGCCAACCGCAATTTCAAGGGCCGCATGGGCACACCTGAGGCCCAGATCTACCTCGGCAGCCCGCTTACCGCCGCAACCACCGCACTGACCGGTGTTATAACCGATCCACGCGAGGTAGTAGAACCGGCGGCGATGGACAGGCTCCGGAGCGGAGGAGAACGATGAAGGTCTGGCGCTACGGCGATAACGTGAACACCGACCAGCTCTTCCCCGGCAAGCACACCTACACGTGCAGCACGTCTGAAGAGATACTTCCCCACCTTCTGGAGGATCTGGATCCGTCATTCGCCAGTTCGGTGAAGCCCGGTGACGTAATCGTGGCCGGGAAGAACTTCGGATGCGGCTCGAGCCGGGAGCAGCCCGCCCTCGGTTTGAAAGCCGCCGGTCTCGCCGGTATAGTGGCCGAATCATTCGCCCGGATCTTCTACCGTGCCGCCATAAACCAGGGACTCGTTCTGGTGGAATTACCCGAGGCGGTAGCGGCCTGGAGAGAAAGTGATGAAATCACAATCGAGCCGGCGGCAGGGGTAATACATGTAGGTGACCGCTCATTCCAGGTCCCCCCGCTGCCGGAGATGCTGCTTTCGATCCGTGATGCGGGAGGGCTTCTGCCTGCGGTCCGGGCCCGCCTGGAGATAGAGAGAAGAACCGAGAATCATGATTAAGCCTTCTGGTCAATCACGACCCCCCACAAACGGCGCACAGGATGCACCCGCAGGTCCTCCGGACCGAATAGGTGAAGCGGGCAGCATGGGGGATGACGTACGGTCCGACTGCTGGGTCAGGGTAACCTTCGGGAATGAACCCGGAATCCAGCTCAACAGCAGAGTCGAGGTCTTTTACGGCGAGAGCATCCGCAGCCTCGCCTCCGAGGCGGCCGAGGCACTCGGCGCCGCCGGGGCCAGCATCCAGATCGAAGACGGTGGGGCACTTCCCTGGGTGATAGCAGCACGGCTCGAAGCAGCGGTAAAGGCGGCGGATTCCGGCATTGTGGATTCCTACCTTCCCGAAAGGACGATCCCCCACCGCACACCTGTAGCGGATCGCCTGCGCCGATCGCGGCTCTACCTGCCGGGCAACACGCCGAGGTTCATGTTGAACGCGGGACTGCACGCTCCAGACGGTATCATTCTCGATCTCGAGGATTCTGTTGCTCCAACCCGCAAGAAGCAAGCCCGCCTGCTGGTCCGCAACGCCCTGCGCTGTCACGATTTCGGACCTGCGGAGGTAATGGTGCGTATCAACCAGCTGCCCCTGGGGCTGGAGGACCTGGAAGTGATTCTACCGGAGGGTCCCGAGATGATCCTCATCCCCAAGGTGGAAAACCCCGAACAGGTCCAAGAAGTGGAAACGGCCTGCAACTCTATCGCCGATAAGGCGGGTGTCTTCCCTCCCCTGCTGATGCCTATCATCGAGAGCGGCCGGGGTGCATGGTTAGCTCTCGATATTGCCGAGGCAAGCCCGCAGGTGGCAGCACTCACGATAGGGCTGGAGGATTACACGGCGGATCTGGGTGTGGAGAGGACCGCCGAGGGGCGGGAGTCGTTCTGGGCACGGGCACAGCTGGTGAACGCCGCCCGTGCGGCGGGCATACAGCCCATCGATACCGTATTCAGCGATGTGGATGACGTCGAGGGACTCCGAGCGAGCGTGCTCGAGGCGAAGGCGCTCGGATTCGTGGGCAAGGGATGCATTCATCCGCGCCAGATCCGGGTTATCCATGAAGCGTTCGCACCTACCACATCGGAGATAGAAAAGGCGACAAAGATCGTCGAGGCATTCGATCTGGCCCGATCGCGCGGTGAGGGCGTGGTAGCGCTGGGCAGCAAGATGATAGACCCGCCTGTGGTTCAACGGGCCCAGCGCACTGTCGATCTGGCCGTGACCCTGGGGCTGTTGGGGCAGAACTGGCGCGAGCAGGAAGCAGAGAAGGAAGAGGCGAGCGATGCCTGAATCAGGAATCCCTCTCATCGAAAACGCGGCC
>JAGLTZ010000259.1 GCA_023135015.1 Candidatus Latescibacterota bacterium | reverse complement strand
GCCTATCTTAGCCATGAAGTATGCGATACTGTGGGAACTGAACCGGGGTGGAAATAGGGAAAGAGATGAGAACGGACGCGGAAGAACTTATTGGGGCTGTCCTCGACGGAGATCGCCGCGCGGTTGCACGCGCAATCTCAATGGTCGAAGATCAGCTTCCGGGCAAGGTGGAGCTTCTGCAGGGGCTCTATACCAGAGGGAACCATACCTATATCTGCGGCGTTACGGGACCGCCCGGTGCCGGCAAAAGCACACTGGTTGACAAGATAGCAGGCTACGCCAGGCAGGAGGGCAAGCAGGTCGGGATAGTCTGTGTAGATCCGACCAGTCCTTTCAGTGGAGGAGCCCTTCTCGGGGACCGGATCAGAATGCCCGACTTGTCCACCGACCCGGGCGTTTTCATCCGATCTATGGCAACACGCGGCAGCCGCGGAGGACTGGCCAGAGCCACCCGCGAGGTGGTCATACTGCTGGGCGCAACCGGTGTCGATCAGGTACTGCTGGAAACCGTGGGCGTCGGACAGATCGAGCTGGATATCGCAGAGACAGCCGATACAACCATGGTGGTGCTTGTTCCCGAGTCTGGAGACGGGATACAGGCGATGAAGGCGGGCCTGATGGAAATCGGTGACATCTTTGTCATTAATAAAGCAGATCGGGATGGAGCCGAAGGACTCAAGATCGAGCTGGAGAGCGTACTTGCCATGCGTGAAGACAAGGAATGGGTGCCTCCGGTGTTGAAAACGATGGCCAATACGGGAGAGGGAACCACGGAATTGGTGGAGACGGTGCAGGAGCATCGTAGCTTCCTTGACCGGAGCGGCGAGGGAGAGCGGCGGAGGCGGCAGCGCCTGGCCGCCTACGTGATGGAAATCGTCCTGGAAACCCTTACACGGCGCCTGTGGAGAGAGAGCGGTCTGCAGGAGCAGCTCGATGGCCGGCTCGACGATGTAATGGAAGGCAGGATAGATCCATTCACAGTGGCAGAAGAGATACTGACTGCCGGCGGCATGCCGGCTTCGCTAGAGGGAGAGGATGCATGAGTGAGGTGAGTCGGGATGATACGGAATCCTCCACCGATGGTGGTCGAAAAGATATCGAGGATATTCGTCACGCTCACTCCGACTGGGTTCGGCAAGCTTCACAGTTGCCCGAAAGGAAGAAGCAGTTCGTCACAGCTTCCAGTGAGGAGATCGAACCGCTTTATCTTCCTGCCCATATAGAGGATTACCAATACCTCCGCGATCTGGGCATGCCGGGTGAATATCCTTTCACCCGGGGCGTCTATTCGAACATGTACAGGGGCCGGCTGTGGACAATGCGGATGTTTGCCGGTTTCGGCACGGCCGAGGATACCAATCAGAGGTTCAAGTATCTGCTGGAGCACGGTCAGACCGGTCTATCCACTGCCTTCGATCTTCCAACCCTCTACGGTTACGACTCGGATCATTCCTTCAGCCAGGGCGAAGTCGGCAGGTGCGGGGTTGCAGTGAGCAGCCTGGAGGATATGGAGATCCTGTTCGATGGGATCAACCTCGGCGAGGTCAGCACGAGTATGACCATCAACGGCCCCGCCGCTATTATGCTCGCCTTTTACTGTGCTGTAGCCGAAAAGCAGGGTGTGGGGCTGGATCAAATCTCGGGAACGACCCAGAATGATATCCTCAAGGAGTATATTGCCCAGAAGGAGTTCATCTTCCCCCCCGAGCCCTCGATGAGGCTCATCACCGACACAGTAGAGTTCTGCACCCGTCAGATGCCCAGATGGCATCCGATCAGCATCAGTGGCTACCACATCCGCGAAGCCGGTTCCACCGCTGTCCAGGAGCTGGCATTCACCCTGGCCGACGGCTTCGCATATGTGGAGGCTGCTCTGGAACGGGGACTCGACGTCGATGAGTTCGCTCCCCGCCTCTCCTTCTTCTTCAACGCGCATAACGACTTCTTCGAAGAGATAGCCAAGTACCGTGCTGCCAGGCGCATCTTCGCCAGGCGGATGAAGGAGAAGTACGGGGCTAAAAATCCACGCAGCATGCTCATGCGTTTCCATACACAGACAGCCGGGTGCACGCTGACTGCACAGCAGCCTGAAAACAACATAGTGAGGGTAACCATTCAGGCGTTGGCCGGCGTGCTGGGGGGTACCCAATCTCTGCACACCAACAGCATGGATGAGACGCTCGCACTTCCCAGCGACCAGGCGGCCAAGATCGCACTGAGGACCCAGCAGGTCATCGCCGAAGAGTCAGGCGTGACAAACACGATCGACCCTCTTGCCGGCTGCTACTTCGTGGAGCATCTGACGAACAGGATGGAGGAGGGGGCCCAACGCTACTTCGATAAAATTGAGGAGCTGGGGGGGGTGGTACCCGCGATAGAAAAGGCGTTCTTTCAGCAGGAGATCGCCAGAGCAGCATACCGGTACCAGCAGGAGATCGACAGTGGGGAGAGGGGAATCGTAGGTGTGAATAAGTACATAGAAGAGGAAGCGGTGATCGATATCCCGATCCTAGAGATCACCGAAGAGATGCACAAGCTGCAGGTTGGAAGGCTGAAAGCGCTGAAAGAGAAACGTGATTCAGAGGCAGTCTCCGGATGTCTGGCCGCGATCCGCAGGGTCTGCCATGAAGGGGAGAATGTGATGCCGGCCCTGATTGAAGGGTCCAAGGCATACTGCACCCTCGGAGAAATGATGGATATAATGCGGGAGGTTTTCGGCACATACCGTGAGCCTGTGACATTCTAGGAGCCTGTCGGAGAAACGCTCCGGCTGCGGCTTGCGCTGCTGAAATCGAGGAGCACACGCCATGCAAGCTGAGAAGATCAGAGTTCTTGTGGCAAAGCCGGGTCTGGACGGTCATGACCGTGGAGCAAAGGTGGTTGCCGCATCCCTGAGAGACGCAGGAATGGAGGTAATTTACATGGGCCTGCGCCAGACACCCGAGATGGTGGTGGAAGCCGCCCTGCAGGAGGATGTGGACGTGATTGCACTCAGCGTCCTGTCGGGTGCCCATATGACCCACTTCCCCAAAGTACTTGAACTGATGAAGGAACGTGGGATGGATAAGGACGTACTTCTTACAGGGGGTGGGATAATCCCGGCGGAGGATATGGAAGCGCTCGCCGAGCTCGGGGCGGGGCGCATGTTCGGCCCCGGCACCCCGACAGGCGAGATTGTCGAATACATCAAGGAGTGGTATAAGTCGCGCGGATCAGCAACTGATTGAGGTCGTATGGCTAAAGAGGCCACATCACCCCTCCTGAACGATTGGCTGGAGGAAGTCCGCAAGGCGAACCGGAGGGTGGACCTCGACTATCTTTCCCACGCCTACCGGTTCAGCGAGCAGGCCCACAGAGAACAACAGCGACGCTCGGGTGAGGTCTATCTGACCCATCCCATGGCGGTCGCACTCGAGCTGGCTTCCCTTCACCTGGATACCACGACAGTAGCCGCCGGCCTCCTGCACGACATTATCGAGGACACGCAGGTCACCAAGGAACAACTCACCGAGGAGTTCGGCGCACAGGTGGCTTTCCTGGTCGAAGGTGTGACGAAGATCGGAGGCCTGAAATTCCAGTCGAGAGAGGAAGCCCAAGCCGAGAACTTCCGCAAGATGCTCCTTTCCATGGCGCAGGATCTTCGGGTGATTTTGATCAAGCTTGCCGACCGGCTGCATAATATGCGCACCGTTCATCACCTGAATCGCAAGCATGCCAGTCGGATATCCCAGGAGACCCTGGATATCTACATTCCTCTGGCCCACCGGTTCGGGATCAACCGCATCAAAACAGAGCTTGAAGACCTGGCCCTGTCGGTACTTCACCCGGACGAGTTCGAACTGCTCGAGGAGACGCTCGAGTCGGACAAGCGGAAGCGGATGAAAGCGCTGGGTAGCGTGCGCAAGCCGATCCAGCGTGAACTTAAGGAGGCGGGGATCAGGGCTGAGATAGCATGGCGATTGAAGTCGTACTACAGCATCTACAGCAAGATGCAGAAGCGGGGGGTCGGGCTGGAGGACATATACGACATCATGGCGCTGCGGATAATCACATCTGGAAAATCACACTGCTACCACGCGATGGGGATCGTGCACAGCCTGTTCGTGCCGATTAGCACTCGGTTTAAGGACTTTATCGCCAATCCCAAAACCAACATGTATCAGTCGATCCACACCACCGTCATAGGTCCTAACGGTGAGCCGGTGGAAATACAGATTCGCACGCGGGAAATGCACCGTTTTGCCGAGGAGGGGATTGCGGCACACTGGAAGTACAAGCAGGGTGGGGCGGATGGCAAACAGAGCCCCTGGGACGAGCAGGTCAGGTGGGTCCGCGAGGTGATCGATCTCCAGACCGGTGATTCTGACGCCCAGGAGTTCATGGAGCATCTCAAGCTCGAGCTCTTCGAAAACGAAGTATATGTCTTCACGCCCGACGGAGACGTCATCAGACTTCCTGCCGATGCGTCCCCTCTCGACTTTGCCTTCGCAGTGCATTCCGATGTCGGCATGCACTGCCAGGGAGCCAAGGTCAACGGCCGGATAGTACCCTTGAGTGAGAAGCTCAAGAGTGGAAACACTGTTGAGATCCTCACCAACCCCAACCAGTACCCGAACCAGTCATGGTTGCGTTTGGTCAAGACGGGCAAGGCTCGAAGCCGGATCAATCGCTATCTGCGGGAGCAGCTGTCGGAACAGTCGGCACGCCTCGGGCGGGAGCTCCTGGCGCGGGAGATGAAAAAGGCCAGGCTGAAGCAGCCCTCGAAGGAGCAGCTTACCGACATTGCACAATCCTTTGGATTCGAGTCGCTGGATGAGTTGTATGCGGCGCTTGGCAGCGGTACTCACCGTGCGGCCCGGGTGATCGAGAAGCTCCTGCCGCCGAAGGCCGAAGAGGAGGGAGTTCCACAGGAAGGATTCATTCAGAGGTTGGTTGAGAAGGCCAGGAGTACCGTCAAAGGGGTCTCGGTACAGGGTGAGGGGAGCATGATGATCAACTTTGCGCGCTGCTGCCAGCCGATCCCGGGAGACAGGATTGTGGGCTACGTCACACGTGGACGTGGGGTGATAGTGCACCGTTCAGACTGCCCGAACGTGCTCCGGATCCTGGAAGAGGAGGACCGGATGATTGAGGTCGACTGGGACACAGAAAAAGACCAGTCGTTCATA
>JAGLTZ010000258.1 GCA_023135015.1 Candidatus Latescibacterota bacterium | reverse complement strand
CGCTATTTAACCGGGAGTAGGTCCTTTATACCCCTGCAGCCAGACGCCAGATATTCGCCACCAGGAAGCAGACCACGAACGCAATAGCCAGCGGCATCAACGCACCCACAACTGTCCACTTCCTGCTGCCTGTTTCCTTCCAGATCGTGAGAATGGTAGTGGAACAGGGATTGTGCAGCAGACTGAAGAGCATCAGGCATACCGCAGTGAGAAGGGTCCACCCATGGTCTCCCACAAGAAGGGTCTCCAGCTCTGAGAGACCTGTTACATCGACCATCCGGGCAGCCCCCGAATAGGCCATCAGGATGACAGGGACTACGATCTCGTTGGCCGGTATTGCAATCACGTACGCCATTAGAATCACGCCGTCCAGTCCTATTGCCCATCCCACCGGATTCAGGAATCCGGCCATCCAGCCGGCAAGGCTCTGACCGTCCACACTCACGGCGCTAAGAATCCAGATCACAGCCCCGGCCGGCGCTGCCATATAGATGGCCCGCCATAGAACAAAGATCGTCCTGTCGATAAGCGATGTATACAGGATCTGGCCGATATTAGGGCGCCTGTACGGCGGAAGTTCCAGGGTGAAGCTCGATGGCTCACCCTTCAGAACGGTTCTCGAAAGGAAGGCAGATACTATCAGGGTTACCGCCACTCCTATGAGGACGATCAGGACAACTGCCCCGGCGGCCGCCGCCGAAGCGACGGCAGGCCGAAAACTGGCTCCCACGAAAATCGTGGCCAGCACTATCAGGGTGGGAAACCGACCGTTGCAGGGCACGAAATTGTTCGTAAGAATCGCAATGAGCCGTTCACGCGGAGAGTCGATAATCCGCGTGGCGATGACACCAGCGGCATTACAGCCGAAGCCCATGCTCATCGAGAGCGCCTGTTTGCCGTGCGCACCGGCGAGCTTGAAAAGACGATCCATATTGAAAGCGACGCGGGGCAGGTAGCCGAGGTCTTCCAGGAATGTGAAGATCGGAAAGAAGATGGCCATCGGAGGCAGCATTACCGCAACAACCCACGCAAGTGCCTTGTATGTCCCGTGCCAGACGAATCCTGTCACCCACCAGGGCAGACCGACCATCTCGAATAGCGTCGCCCCCTGCTCCTCTATCCAGAAAAGGCCGGTGGCCAGCATCTGTGAGGGGTAGTTGGCGCCCGCAACAGTCACCCAGAAAGCCACGGCCAACCCCAGGGCCATAAGAGGAAGACCGAACAGACGGCTCGTAACGATCCGGTCGACTACCTGGTCCCACCTTCTACCTTCCTCCGTGCTGACCCTGACGTGCCGGTCGGCCAGAGAAGCGGCGTTATCGTAGATATCGTCTACGAGGCGGTCACGCAGGTTCGCCCCCAGCCGGCGCTGCAGCAGGTCTGCACGGGAAAGGATCTCAACTGCGCCTCTTCCTGCCTCTGCCGTCGCTCTCCCGTCAACCATCGGCTTTCCCTGCCAGTTCACCCCTGATCAATGCCTGGCGTACCGCATAGTCCCCGTCAAGGAGCCTGAGCGCCACCCACCTGGCATTCGGCAGATCGGGGCAGGCCTCTTCGATCAATGGTACAAGCTGCTCAAGAGCCTCGTGCAGCTCACCTGATATCCGGAGGTGGTAAGGCCGGGTCTTTATCTTACCATCGATCACGTCTGCCACTGTTCTCGTGAGGACTTCAAGTCCCTTTCCGTACCGTGCGGTGGTGGGAACCACCGGCACTCCCAGATCATTCGAGAGCCCCTTGTGATCAATCTGCATACCTCTACGACCGGCTTCATCCATCAGGTTCAGGCATATCACTACCCGGTCGGTGATCTCGAGTACCTGCAGCGTGAGGTTCAGATTGCGTTCCAGCGAGGTTGCGTCAACGACAACGATTGTGCAATCTGGTCTGCCGAACAGGAGGAAATCGCGGGCGACCTCCTCATCTACAGAAGCCGACAGCAACGAGTAGGTACCGGGCAGGTCGACGACCTTGTACCGGTTTCCGTCGAACTGGAAGAATCCCTCGGCCCTGGTGACCGTCTTACCCGGCCAGTTGCCGGTATGCTGGCGCAGGCCGGTCAGCGCATTAAAAACCGTACTCTTGCCCGTATTCGGGTTTCCCGCCAGAGCGACAATCCGATCCGACATCAGTCTTTCTGTTGATCAGGAGATGATTGCGTCTCGATTAAAACGTGATCGGCCTGTTCCCGTCGCAGGGCGATGAGCGTTCCACGCACTCGATAGGCCCTGGGATCGCCGAACGGGCCTGTCCTTTCGACCTCCACGCGTGCACCTGGAGTAAAACCCAGATCAAGCAACCGCCGCCGGGTGAGACCACGGCACCCTTCACCGAGCGTTTTCACAACACCCTCCTCTCCGACCCCCAGCTCTGAAAGGAGCCCGTAAGGTCCCTCAACTGCAGCTTCTTCCGGAAGAGAGGCCACCGTTATATTGGCGGCTATCACGGATGCCACTACGTATTCGCGCTCCTCAGTGAAAAAACGGATCTGCTCGGGAGTACGGTCCATGATACGT
>JAGLTZ010000257.1 GCA_023135015.1 Candidatus Latescibacterota bacterium | reverse complement strand
CGACACCGGCGAAGATGCTCTTCCGCATGCGGATCGTTCCCGAGTCGAATAAACCGTTGAGCCCCACCCAGGTAGTCCTGCGTGAGATCATAGGCCAGGCGGCGACTGTTCTGACTTTGGGTCTGGGGTTTTTACTAGCCTCACGTGATCCCAGACTGAGGGGACTGAATGATCGACTCGCCGGAACAAGGCTTATCCAGTTCAAATCACCCCGCCCCGAGCTTTACAGGATTCAGAACCTCTGCACGGTGGATAAAGAGGGAACGCTGCAGAGTGAAGCGGCTGGCGTGGTGGAAATACCAGGAGCTGAGTCAGCAGCTTCTGCGGATGCAGACACTGAAGAGACGGCTGCAGAAAAAACCGCAGGTAGCAGTCTGTACACCAGGCCGACTGGCGAGACAGCATATGAGCGCAGAATCCGCGCTGCCGGGGGTCCCACCATCGAAGAGCTGGGAACGGCTCTCCGCCGCACAGCAGAAATGGTAGCTGAAGGGCAGATCACGCAAAAGGTACTGGATCGGAAACGGGAAGATTTCGTTCAGAAGATCAAGACTGCTTACCTGGGAGATCCACCAACAAATGCCGTAAGTATCATTGTTGAGCTGGGGAAAGAAGGCTTTCTGACCCGCGGTGAGCTTGAAGATGTGCGGGATATTCTTCGCAGACGGCTGAGCAGCCAGGCACCTCAGGACCAACCTTAAACCCATAGAAACCTGTTATTAAAAAAAGTGGTTCGACGCTTCTGGCTTCCGTTCCACTGGATGTCTCTGATAAAATCCAGCTATAGGAACACAGTGGATTAATCCGAGCCTCAAGGAGGCGATCCCAGTGAGCGCCCACCCCCTGCTCTATCTGGATTCCAAAGGCAGTCAGATCGTGGTCGAATGGGCCGATCAGCTGAAAACATCCAATTCCCTCTATGCAACCCGTCCAGTAAATGAACTGAGAGCCACAACCAGGGAATGCCTAAACGCCTATTTTGCTGCGATAAGGAAAGAGGACTTCGAGCCTCTGAACGCATTCATCGGCTCTATTGCCTCCCTGCGCAGCTCTATGGGGTTTTCAGAACATGAAGTCGTGGATGCATTCCGTGCCTTCAGGAAGCTCGCATCCGATCATCTGCTTCAGGGTCTGGTAGAAGATGAAGTGGAGGTAGAACCGGCATCAGACGTTCTCGACGCCATCTGCCAGGTCGTGGATTACTCCATCCTGCGATTCAGCGAGATCTATTACACAGCTTTGGCCCGACAGTCTGACTGACTCTGCTATAGAAACGGGTCCGCAGCGATGGGCCGCAAACCCGTCCGGTTTTGGTGGCCTGTACGGGATTCGAACCCGTGTTACCGGCGTGAGAGGCCGGCGTCCTTAACCCCTAGACGAACAGGCCTGTATTCTGGAAACTGGCTGCGGGGCAGGGATTCGAACCCCGATTCCACGGTCCAGAGCCGCGTGTCCTACCATTGAACGACCCCGCAGTAATTATCTATCAATACAATGAGCGGCTGCCACCGCATATCCAGCCTATCTAAGAAACGACCACCAGACCGAGTGTCAACCCCGCCTCACACGGTATCAACTTGCAATAAAGCCTGATTTACTCAGCCGGAATTGTCTTTGAGGTATTCGACAGCGCGCCCTATACGGGCCACCACTTCATCCTGTCCCAGAAGGGCAAGGAGCTCGAAGAGACCAGGCCCGGTATGGATCCCCGAAACCGCTACACGGATGGCATGGATGTACTTGCCGGCACCAACCCCTTCCTGCTCCGCCAGGCCGCGAATAACCTCTTCGATCGCCTCCTCCGACCAGGCCGCAAGCGCTTTCAGTCTTTCAACTGAGTTCCCGAGCTTCAGAATAACTTCATCGGGGTTCTTCCACCTTTTAGCAACCGATTCGGGTTCGTACACTTCGGGCGCTTCGAAGAAATAGCTTCCTTTTTCCGGGAATTCTTTAAAAAGGCGAACCCTCTCTTTCAACAGGTCTACTACCCTGCTCAAGAAACTATCCTCGACTCCAGAGAGATCAAACCCCGCTTCCCGAAACGCCGACCGGGCCCCATCAATCAGCTCTTCTGACGGCAACTGTATCATGTACTGCCCGTTCAGCCACTCCAGTTTGGCTTCATCGAACACCGCGGGCTTCTTGTTGACGGCGTCGAGGTCAAACCGCGTGATCAATTCCTCGCTCCTCAGAAATTCAGTGTCATCCTTGGGCGACCAGCCCAGCAGGCTCAGGAAATTCACAACAGCTTCGGGCATATAGCCTTTGTCCCTGTACTCCCCAACGGCCGTTGCGCCATGCCGCTTCGAGAGCCGCTTTTTATCCGGCCCGAGGATCAGCGGGAGGTGTGCAAATTCGGGAACTGACATGCCGAAAGCGTTGTAGAGCAGTATCTGCTTGTGGGTATTACTCAGGTGATCAGCCCCGCGGATCACATGGGTTATCCTCATCCATGAATCGTCCACGACGCAGGCCAACTGGTAAGTGGGCTGACCATCCGAACGCAGGAGCACGAAGTCTTCTATCTCTTCACCCTCGACTCGCACCTCCCCATAAACGTGGTCATTGAAGATAACGGTCTCCTCATGAGGCACAGAGAAACGGAGGGCAAACTGTTCTCCCGCCTCGGCCCTGGCGGCTGATTCATCCAGGTTGATCAGCCGGCACCGGCCGTCGTAGCTCCAATCCTCACCCTTCTCGCGGGCGGCTTTACGTTCGGCCTCTAGCACAGCGGGATCGCAGAAACAGCGGTAGGCCTTCCCTTCGTCGATCAATTCTTTCGCCGCTTCTCGATACGCTTCCACCCGCTCGCTCTGGAAGAAAGGACCCTCATCCCAGTCCATACCTAACCAGCCCAGTCCCTCGGTGATAATCCGGACCATTTCCTCCGTCGATCGTTCCAGGTCCGTGTCTTCAATGCGCAGGATGAATACACCGTCGTTGCGGCGGGCAAAGAGCCAGTTGAACAGAGCGGTCCGTGCCCCTCCGACGTGGAGATATCCGGTGGGAGAAGGGGCGAACCTTACACGTGGTGTATCGCTCATTCAAACCTCTCAGAGCAAAAGACAAATGGTCGCACGAGGGCGAAGGGACTGCAATAGAATGGCGGAGAGGGAGGGACTGACTCGCATTGCGTGCTCGTGATCCCGGCGCCTCGCCGACTTGTATTCTGGCGGAGAGGGAGGGATTCGAACCCTCG